>NZ_NEWJ01000014.1:0-49774 GCF_002135045.1 Halorubrum sp. SD683 | reverse complement strand
GTGTTGCTTCTCGCTCCACAAACTCTAAGTTGATATCGTCTAAACAGCCGTTGAGGCGGTCGTTTTTGGGCATAGAACACTTTGAAAACGCACCGCCTCACCTTTCAATCCTTATCTGAACACCGCCCTCACAACCGGGGCAAGCGTAATTAGCGCGGAGCGCGTACTCACTCATGACGGCCACCCGTCGTCAAGCCTACTTTCACCGTGCCCGCGCCCCCACGCGGGTGCCTTCCCGTCACTCATCGTTACGGTTCCTCCAGCGGCGTCACGTCGATCATGACGTAATCACCTTCCTCAAGGCCGAGTTCACGCCGGATGTCCGACGGGATCGTCACTCGGCCATTGTTGATTACTTTCGTCGGTGCCTGACTCATACAAGTCTGTACGAACGGTAGTAACAAGTGTATTGCCGCGTAACAACTTATTCACGATGTCCGATGACAAGCCAGCGGCGATCCTCACGAACGCACAACGGCAGTATCTAAAAGGTGAGAAGGATTACCGACCGTCAGTAGAGCGACAGGTTAAACGGAGAATTAGAAACCGCATTGAACAGGGATTAGCAGATTTCACGACCCTGTTCAGTGAACTTGAGCAAGAGGAAGTGCGCAAAGTTTTCGGAACAAACACCGCCCAGCCAGTTTCGGCAGTCGATGAAGCCAAAGACGAGACACCGAGTAGCCCGACTACGGCCGGATCGGTTCCAATGGCAATAGCATTTTTCCTCAGAGGGTTGAACTACGGTGAAAAGCCGATTCACAAAGGGCTTGATGAGATCGGAGAACAGCAACCAGCCTTCGATCACTTTGCCGAAGCAATAGAGTTCGGCGTTTCTCAGTATATCAAAGAGAAAGGCTATACGGCAAACGTGGATGTGAGCATCGAACTGGAAAACACGACTCACACCGAGGAGTTTCTTGAGGATCTGGGGAACGAATAGCTACAAGTTCAGTTTGAATATTCGTTCCCGGTAGGCTTCCTCGATATCCTCATAGTACGTGTGGAGGTAGTGCCGGATCGCCCCTTGGTCGCTTAGCTGCGACCCCCCAACCGTGTCTCCACGCATATACTTCACCAACTCTTGGTTTAGATCCTCCTTCACACGCCAGTAAGTCGTGAAGTAGTGCCGCCCGAAGTGTGACGTAATCGCCCGATTGTCTTCGGTTTCGGCGTACTCGGGGTGGAAGTTGGCTTTCCACACGTCCTTATTGATGGCCTTCTTGCGAAGTTGGTTCCGAGTATTCTTTGAGAGGAATAGCCACGGCTCTCCGTTATCTGGACGGATGAGTAGGTAGCGGACTAACACCGCCCGGAGTTCGTCATCAAGCGGGAGTAGGCGCGGCCGGCGCGACTTGTTACCCTCGCGATCGTGCGGGATATACAACGCGTTCGTGCGACCCTGTAGGCCACGGGCCGATCCCATGTCGTCGTAATGGTCCAGCACGTCGCTGTTCTGGATATGAATCTCCGAGAGTTTGATATTACACACTTCGGTCGCTCGAAGCCCGAGCTTGAGCTGTAGCGTTACGATCGCCAAGTCACGGAGATGAGTGATCCCGGAAACCACATCCTGTAATTCCTCAAGCGTCACGCGCGGGGGTTCCTTCGGCCCGTCGCCGTTCAGATTGACCGTATCCTTGGCCAATTTAATCGGGTTGTAGTCCGTCGGGTGGGGAAAGGCAGCGTCGTCTTGCCAATATTCATACGCCGAGTTCAGGTACATGAGCCGGTTCTTGACCGTTCCGTCCGCGTTCCCACGCTCTCCGCGCAAATAGTCTATGAAGCCCTTGATATGGCCCTCATTCGGGCACGCCGGGTGCCGATCAACGGTGCTCATGTGCTTTTTCCACTCCCGAAACGTCCGGTGGTATTCGCCGACCGCCGAATCCGATATGTCCTTGGTCGACAGTCGTTCCTCAACGTACACCTCGAAGGGGTCGATCCCGGTTTCCTCGAAGGTGGTCGCGTACTGTTCAAGCGGGTCTAATTCACGGCCGAACGCGTCGGCCAATTCCTGTCGGGCGTCGTTGTCACTCATCTTTTTTCTCCATTTTTCGGTTCCATATCTGTCGGGTGCTATTCTCCGCGCCAACCACGGCCATGTGGAACGGGTTGTACGTATGCTGGTGTTCGGTATGCCACAGTAGCCAGTCGTAGAATCCTTCAATCACGTTCCAGTGTTGGTAGGCTCGGTCGATACTGAACCGCTCAGCCAATTCCGCGGACCAAGCTTCCACGTCGTCGGGGCGAGCAAGAGCATGGTGCCGACCACGGCCGTCCATGTGTTCTTTCCACCGCCGAGCGAAACGGTCCCATTCCTCGCCCATCCGGTCCGATAGCTCAACGGTCGCGCGGTAGTCGGCCCATGTATCGCGGCCCTCATAGGCCGGAGCAAGGTGGTAGAGCCGTCGACCGTCCGGAACGTCGGAGAGTTCTTTGAACACGCCGAGCCGGTCGTACGGCGGTTCTGTGCGACTCACGGCCCATCACCGGCCGGGTAGTATTCTTCACCCTCCTTTTTGAGTTCCACACCTTCGAGCGCGTCAAGATGAGGCGTCAGCCGTTCGGGCACCGTGTCCGCGAGCCGTTGCCCGATCTCTCCACGCGTCGCGCCGGGGTTTTCCTCCACGAACCGGCGGATCGTCTCGCGCTCGCCACGGTGTAGTTGGTTTTCGAGCTTGTCAATCCGGTCGCGTGCGTGTTCCAGTTCGGTTTTCAAATCGTTGCGTTGCTCCCGTAGTTCACGGACCGTTTCATCCGGTTCTACACTCCCGTCAAACTTCTTTCGACCGGCTTCAACCATCGCCTGTATCCATTCAGACACAGACATATCCATGTCCGCGGCGTCGGTTTTCCAATCCTCATATTGGTCCGTCGCCGGGTAGGTCATGGCCGGCTGTGTGTCGTCGCCTGTCATACTTTGTGAGAGAGTGGCGGCCCACTCACTAATAGATATTCGCTTTACACCAGCCACGGCGTGATCGGGACGACGCACGCGGAGGACGTCGAGGCGCTGGCGAACCGCCTGCGCGAGCGCGACCTGCCCGCGCGCCTGCTGCGGGAGGTCGACCTCGTCGTCTTCCCGCGGCGGGTCGACGGCGAGCGGTACGTCTCGCGGGCGATCGAGCCGCTCTCCGAGGCCGCGTACGACGGCCTCGGCCCGGAGGCGACGCGGAGCCCGACCGGCGACCCGAAGCGCGGCGGTGCGGGCGTCGTCGAGGCGGGCGGGGAGTCCGTCCGGTACAACACGGTCGCGTGGCGCGACGGCGACGGGACGTTCCGGTTCCCCGGCGCGCCGGGCGGCGACGCGGACGGGGCGGCGTCGAGCGCGACCGCGGCGGGCGAAGCTCCGGGCGGCGGTCGGGACAGCGACCCGCTGTTCCGCGCCTTCGACCGGATCGCAAGCCGGACCGACCGTGACCGCGAGGCAGTCGCCGCCGAGTTCGCGTCGAAGCGTCGGTACGTGGAGTTCCTCGTGCGAGACGGCGTCGACGACCCGGACGAACTGTTCGAGTTCCTCGCCGACCTGCGTACCGACGAGGCCGCGACCGTCGAGCGCGCCGCGCGGATGATGGACCGCGACGACGGGGGCGAGAGCCGAGACGAGTCAGCGGCACGGAGGCGGCCGTGAGCCGGCGTCGCGCGACCGAAACGGTCGGCTCCGAGGCGAACAGCGCGAGCGCGGTCGGGACGTCCGCGGGCCAGTCGGACGCGGCGCACGCGGACCGAGCGGACGCGGCGAGTGTAGACGCGACAGGCGAGACGGGCGCGGACGACCCCGTCGCGGCGGGCGGGCGGTTCGCGGTCGTCGGCCGGGTCTGCTACGCGCTGTTCGCGCGCCACGCGAGCGACCGGCGGCACGACGCCGACCGGAAGCGGTACCGCGGCACCGCGCTCGACACCGGGTTCGAGACGTACCTCTCGGGGGCGTACGGGCTCTCGTGGATCGTCGCGGCCGCCGCTTTCCTGCCCGCGCTGGTCGTCGCGGCGGGCGCGGCGCCCGCGGTCGCGGCCGCGGTCGAGGCGCGGTTCGGCGCGGCGTTGCTCGCAGCAGGGTCGACGGCGACGCCGGCCCCGACGCCGGACTCGGTCGGCCCGCTCCGCACGGACCGGGCCGCGCTGCTCGTCGCTACCGGTGTCGCGCTCCTCGCCAAGCGCGCGACGGTCGCGGTGGCCGGACTCCACCTGCGGTGGGTGGTCGCGACGCGGCGGACGGACATCGAGCGCACCCTCCCGGGGGCGGTGCGCTACCTCGAACTGCTCTCCTCGGGGAGCGACGAGCCGCGGGCCATGCTCCGGAAGGCGGCCGACGGCGACGCGTACGGCGGCACCGCGACCTCGTTCCGGAAGGCGCTCAACGCCGCCCGGCTCGCGGGGAGCCTCGACGAGGGGCTCCGGCGCGTGGCGCGGGACACCCCGTCGCGGGAGCTGCTCGCGCCGTTCCTCCTCAAGTTCCGGAAACACGCTGCCACCGGCGACGAGGCGCTCTCCGAGTTCCTCGCGACCGAGCGCCGGATGCTCTCGCACCGGCAGGACCGCGCCCGGAAGCGAGCCCGGCGGTTCCTCGAACTGCTCACGGAGCTGTTCGTCGCCGTGTTGGTGTTGCCGGCGCTTCTCGTCATCGGCGCGACCGCGCTGTCGGTCGTGATCCCCGAGCTGCTCCCGCCGGTCTCGACGCCGGTCGGCGTGGTCCCGACCCGGGCGGTCGTCCTCTACGGCGCGGTCGCGTTCCTCGTCGCGTTCGGCCTCGCGGCGGCGGTCGCGGTGGGCACGCTCCGCCCACCGAGCCAGCGGGCGAGCTACGAGGCGCCGGCGAGCCCGCGGGCGGTCCTCGCGACCGCCGGGCGCAACCCCGCGAGCACGGCCGTCGTCGCCGCGGGGCCGGCGGTCGCCCTCGCGCTCTGGCTCGCGGTCGCGGGCTACACGCTGGTCAACGTCGCCCTCGTCGGCTACGCCGCCTTCGCGGTGCCCGTCGGGCTCGTCGCGGCGCGCCGCACGCGGATCGACGACGCGAAGGACCGCGAACTCGCCGACTTCGTCCACGCCGTCTCGGGCCACGTCGCGCAGGGGCGCCCCCTCGAGGCCGCGGTGGCGGCGGTCGCGCGCGACGCCGACCTCGGCGTCCTCGACGACGACGTGGCCGACCTGGCGTTCGCGCTGCGGTCGACGACCGCGCCCGCCGACTCGGCCCGTTCGGAGCCCGGAGCCGGCTCACCGGAGGAGCCGACCGCGGTCGACCTCCGCGGGGCCGCCATCGAGCGGTTCGTCGACCGCGTCGACACGCCGCTCGCCGCGCAGACGCTCGGGCTCGTCACGGGGGCGTTGAACGCCGGCAGCGACGCCGACGCCGTCTTCGAGACGCTCCGCATCGAGGTCGGGCGGCTGTACAGCGAGCAGCGCGCGCTCCGCTCGTCGATGCAGCCGTACATCGCCGTCGGCTGGGCCGCGGCGGTCCTCGTCGCCGGCGTCGTCGCGGTCGTCAACACGCAGGTCGTCGACGCCGCGCGGCTCGCGGAGTTCGCGGCCGCGTCCGAGGCCGTGACGGAGCCGGAGGGGGTATACCCCGAGTTGGAGCGGTTCCGACTGTACGTCGTCACGCAGGCGACCGTGCTGGCGTCCGGGTGGTTCGCCGGGACCGCCGCGCGAGGGCGGTACGCCGCGCTGCTCCACTCGGGCGCGCTGGTGGCGTGCTGTTACGTGGTGTTCACCGTGGGTGGGTTGGTGTGAGGCCGGAGCGATACCGGTGTGGACGCCGCGCCGACACGAGGCTTTTCAGCCGTGCCCGCGTAGGACCGCTCCCATGGACGAGAAGACCGCCGAACTCCGCGACCTGTTCGTCGACGCCACCGGCTCGGAGACGGTCACCGAACGCCAGGAGGCGGAGCGGGGGACCCTCGTCAATCGCGACGACGCCAGCGAGGGGGTCCGCGACCTCGTCGCCGCGATGCGGGAGCGGTACGGCTTCTCGACGCCGCTCGACGACGCCGCCTACGCGCTGGTCGCCCGCGGCCGGTTCGCAGACGAGAGCGACGCGGCGGTCGCGGCGGCGATCCGCGACGAACCCGGCGATCGCGAGGACGGCGACGCCGAGGTCGATCCGGACGATATCGACGCCGAGACCGTCCGGAAGGCGCGTCTCGACCTCCACCTCGTCCGCGAGTCGGACCGTAAGGTCGGGACCGACGACGGCGCCGACCCGCCGTTCGCGTACGCCGACCTGAAGCGGCTCACCGCCGCCGGGAACTCGATCGTCGAGTGCGCCGAGGAACTGGACGCCGCGCCGGACACGGTCGCCCGGTACGCCGCCGTCGCGCGCACCGACATCGCCTCCACGCGGGCGAACGACCGCTTCCGCGACGCGTTCCGCGACCTCCTTACCGACGCCGATATCGAGGGATCGCTCGCGAGCGACGCCCGCGAGGACGGCCTCCGCGAGGCGACCGAAGACATCGAGACGGACGTGTCCTTATAAATAGTCGACGACTGAGCGGCGGCGAACACCTCCAAAGCCCCAGCCGCTCGTTTGTAAATGGATGCTGACGGATCCGTAACGAACACCTCCAAAGCCCCAGCCGCTCGTTTGTAAATGGATGCTGACGGATCCGTAACGAACACCTCCAAAGCCCCAGCCGCGCGAGTCCTCGCGGCTGCCCCTTTGAGTCCCGCCCCGCACAGCACCGCAGCCTCACACCTCCCCAGCCTCGTCGCTGGCACCCTCCGCTTCGCTCCGGGGCCAGCGACTCCCTCGCGCGTGCTCCTCGCGCCCGGTGGGCGCTCGGAGGCACGCGCCGTCGTTCATTTATAAACGAAGCCGCGGCCAGCGGCTCGCGTGACCCTCGTCCCGTTCAGCGACTTGGCCCGCGCGGCGTACTGTCCCCGCCAACTCTACTACGTTCGGCGCGACGACGAGCGGAGCGTCCCCCCGAAGGCGCGCGAGCGCATCGGACTGGCGTTCCGGTACGACGAACTCGTCGACGCGCCCGATCGGGCGCTCCGGCAGCTTCCGCTTCACCGATCGCCCGCGGCCTACCGCCGGAATCTGGACCGGCTCCGAGAGCGCGAGGAGTACGGCTCCCTCGTCGACCCCGCGAGCGAGCGCGGGTTCCTCTCGGGCAAGGACTGCCACGGCACCGTTCACAAGGTGCTGGAACCGAGCGGAGGGGCGGAGGACCCGGACGAGACGGAACAGTCTCCCCCGCCGATTCCGACGCTGGTCTCGTCGGGCGAGCCGCCGGAGAACGGCGTGTGGGAGCCGCAGGCGGTCCGTGCGGTCGGGATCGCGAAGGCGCTGGCGTGGGAGCGAGAGCGCGAGCTACCGCGCGCGCTGGTCGAGTACCCGGCCGTCGGGGTCGTCCGTGAGGTCCGGCTCACGCTCCGGAAGAAGGCGGCGTACCGCGAGGCGCTCCGCGCGGCGCGGTCGATCGACGGGCCCCCGCCGCGCGTCGACGACGGCCGCTGTTCGACCTGCGACTACGCCGCCGAGTGCGGCACGCGGCGGCGGTCGCTCCGGTCGCTGCTGGGCTGAGGCGGCGCGGGCGGTGGTCACCGAGCGCCGCAAACGATCCTCACGGCGAAAACGACGTGCCGCACTCGGTACAGGTGAACCGGAACCGGCCCTCGTCGGTGAGTTCGGTGTCGTGGACCCGTTCTTCGCCGCAGTCACGGCACTCGACGATCGACTCGATCCGGTCCCAGTCGTGGCGCGCGCCCGGCGCGCCGATCGCCCACGCGATCACCTCCTCGTCGGCGTCCTCGGGGACGAAGCCCGACTGGAACTCGCCGGGCGCGAAGCGGATCGCCTCGTCGGGGCCGACCTCGACGCGCTCGCGCTCGCGCCCGACCTCGAACGTGGCGGTGCCCGAGCGCACGTAGAATATCTCCTCCTGGTCGCCGTGAGTGTGGAGGCCGCCGGAAAAGGCGTCGCCGGGCGCGAGCTCGAAGTAGTTCATCGCGACGTGGTCGGCGCCGAGCGCGCGCGAGACCGGCTTTCGGATGTCGTGAACGCCCATCGGGTTCGTGACGACGTCGACGTCGTCGATCGCGGCTCGCTCCATGGGCGTCGCTCTCGGGGGCGGGTCGTAATCCTGTCGCCGGCCGCGTGTGAAACCGCCGGCGTGTGACGCTCTCGCCGACCCGCGCCGAGGATCCCTCGGCGATACCCCGGGTCGCGGCGAGGATCGCTCGGCCAAACCTGACGCGACCCGGCAGTTTATATGTGTGTACATTGTTCGCACGGGTACGAATGACGCGAGACACTCGCGATCGTTCGGAGGATAGAGGAAGTCGCCTCGCGGCGGCTGGCCGCGAAATTCTCCGACGATAACGACTCCGGGGCACGACCGCCCCGCGGCGGCACCGACCCCGAGACCACCGCAGAGCCGACGGACTCCCTTTTGACCCGAACACCACTCACCGACCTCGACGAGGTACAGCTACTCGACACCACCCTGCGCGACGGCGAACAGATGCCGGGCGTCTCGATGACCCCCGGCGAGAAGGTCGACGTGGCCCGCGAGCTCGACGCCGCGGGCGTCCACCTGATCGAGGCCGGCTCGGCGTGTACCTCGGCGGGCGAGCGCGAGGCGATCAGCCGCGTCGCCGACGAGGGAGTCGACGCGACCGTGACGAGCTTCGCCCGCGGGGTGCGGGCCGACGTGGACCACGCGCTCGACTGCGGCGTCGACGGGGTGAACCTCGTCGTCCCCGCCTCCGACAAGCACGTCGAGACGAAGGTGGGGTCGACCCGCGACGAGGTCGTCGAGACGACCGTCGAACTCGTCGAGTACGCGACGGATCACGGTCTGTGGGTCGAGGTCCTCGGCGAGGACGGCTCGCGCGCCGACCTCGACTACCTCGAACGCCTGCTCGGCGCCGGGCTCGACGCCGGCGCGGACCGGATCTGCTACTGCGACACGGTCGGCGCGGCCGACCCCGAACGGACCGCCCGCGTCGTCTCGCGGCTCGCCGACCTCGGCCCGACGAGCCTCCACACCCACGACGACCTCGGGTTCGGACTGACGAACGTCCACGCGGGGCTGAAGGCCGGCGCCGACACCGTCCACGGCACCGTCCTCGGGGTCGGCGAGCGCGCCGGCAACGTCGCGCTCGAGGAGGTCGCCATCGCGCTCGGGGAGTCGTACGACGTCGACACGGTCGAGCTATCTCGGCTCTATCGGCTCTGCCGGGCCGTTTCAGAGGCGACCGGCGTCGCGCTCCCCCCGAACAAGGCCGTCTGCGGCGCGAACGCCTTCGCCCACGAGTCGGGGATCCACACGGACGGCACGTTGAAGGACGGGACGATGTACGAGCCGTACCCGCCCGAGATCGTCGGCCGGGAGCGCCGGCTCGTCCTCGGGAAGCACGCCGGGCGCGCGGGGGTGAAGGCGGCGCTCGCCGAGCACGACGTGGCGGTCGACGACGGCGAGCTGCGCGAGGTCGTCGCCCGCGTCAAGGAGCTCGGCGAGCGCGGCAAGCGGGTCACCGACGCCGACCTGCTCGCGATCGCCGACGACGTGCGCGGGCGCGAACGCGAGCGCCACGTGGAGCTCGTCGACCTCTCGGCGACCTCCGGCGGGAACCTCCCGACCGCCTCGGTGCGGCTCCGGGTCGGCGAGGACGAGCGCGTCGCCTCCGGCACCGGCGCGGGTCCCGTCGACGCCGGCCTCGAAGCGGTCCGCGCGGCGCTCGCGGGCGACGACGGCGGGCGCGGCGGGGACGCGGGCGCCGAGGCGGACGTCGCCTTCGAGCTCGACTCCTACCACGTCGACGCGATCACGGGCGGCACCGACGCGGTCGTCACGGTCGAGGTCGACCTCTCGCGGGGCGACCGCTCCGTGAGCGTCTCGGCGTCGGACGCGGACATCACCCGCGCGAGCGTCGTCGGGATGGTCGACGGGCTCGACCGGCTGCTCGCGGCGGAGGCGGACGCGGCGGACGCCGACCCGAGCGCCGTCGCCGACGACTGAGCGCGCCGGCGTCTGACGAGGTTTTTATTCGAGGGCGGTCGATCGTCGGGTGTGAGCGTCGTCGTCGCGATCAAACCCTCGGCCCGCAAGCGGAACGCGAAGGTGGGACGGCTCGTCTTCGAGGACGGTCCCAGCCACACCTTCGAGAGCCGCGCGGCCGCCGAGCGCTGGGCGGACGACCTGTCGGCCGGCGACGGCCACGTCTGGGTCGCGAGCGCGCACCCCCGCGACGACGGCGACGCCGACTGTTACCTCGTCTCGCGGGCGACGAACGCGAAACTGGAGGCCGCCTACGACAAGCGCCGCCGCCGGCTCAGGGGCGACGCGGGGTCGGAGCAGGAGTCGCTCGGCGGCGAGCCGTAAGAGCGGGTTTGGAGGCGACCGCGGCGGCTACGACGATTTTTCGCCCGGCGCGGGGTCCGATTCGGCGCCCGATTGCGGGTCGGGGTCGGCGTCCGGGCCGGACCCGCGCGCGTCCATCATGTCCGCGGCGCGGGTCGCCCAACCCGAGTAGCGGAAGCCGGCGACGACGACGAGCGCCATCCACGCGTAGGCCGCGGACACGCCGACGTACGCGCCCGTGGGGCCGAGCCCGACGGTGCGTCCGAGCAGCCACGAGAGCCCGAGGAAGAGCCCGAACATCGCCGAGACGCGCGCGACGAGCGGGATCCGGGTCTCGCTCGCGCCCTGGAGCGACCCGGAGAGCGCGGAGAAGCAGGCGAGGGCCGCGCCGGCGAGCCCGTACACCCGCGCGAAGTCGACCGCGGACGCGACCGTCGCCGCGTCGTCGGTGAAGATCGGCACGATCCGCGGCGCGCCGATCACGAGCCCGAGCCCGATCGTCCCGACCGTGAGCACGCCGAGCCCGGCGACGGCCCAGCCGTCGAACCGCGCGCCCGCCGGGTCGCCCTCGCCGAGCGCCTGGCCGACGAGGACCGACGCCGCGACGTTGTAGCCGCGCGAGAGCGGGCCGGTCACCTGCTGGTAGACCCGGCGACCGATCTGGAAGCCGGCGTTGACCGACTCGCCGAAGCCGAGGAGGAGCGCGTTGAACGGGAACTCGGCGATCTCCGAGCCGAACCCCTCCAGCACGCGCGGGGCGCTCACCACGAGGAGCTGCTTCGCGATGGTGAGGTCGCGCGGCCACGCGAAGTCGGCGTCGGTCCACGACCCCCAGATGGCGAAACAGAGCAGCCCGGCGGTGAGTACGTTCGCGGTCGCGGTCGCGAGACCGACGCCGAACACCTCCAGCCGCGGGAAGCCGAACAGGCCGAGACCGAGGACGACGGAACCGGCGATGTTGACGGAGTTGGCGGCGATGTTGACGTACATCGGCGTGCGGGTGTCGCCGGTTCCCTGGAGCGCGCGGGCGCCGACGAGGGCGACGTGGCGCGCGGGGGCGGTCGCGAACACGATCGCGAGGTACGTCGACCCGAGGTCGACGACCGCGGGCGAGGTCCCCTCGCCGACCAGACGGCCGAACACGTCGATCGCGAGCTCGCCGAAGAGGACCCCGAAGAGGACGAACGGAATCCCGGCGAGCGCGCCGAGTACGATCGCCTGCGTCACCGCCTCGTCGCGGTTCTCAGCGGCGCCCGCGCCGGTGTCCTGCGAGGAGAGCGCGATGGCGCCGCCGCCGAGGCCGAGCCCGATCCGCAGCGGGAACCGGGCGTACAGGTCGGCGAGGCCGATCGCGACGACGGCGGCCGGGGAGAACAGCGCGGTGACCAGGATGTCGGTCGTCCGCATCGCGGTGCGGAACGTCTGCTCGGCCATCACGGGCCACGCGAGCGAGAACACGCGCTTCCAGACGCGCCGCAGCCGCGGGAGGTCCATGCGTCGGTCCCGACGAGCGCCCGCGGTTTCTACGTATCGGAGCCGGCCGAGTCGGCCGGTGCGTGCGGGAGCGTCACCGTGAACCGCGCTCCCCCGAGCGACGACTCGCCGGTGTCGAGGGACCCGTCGTACGCCTCCGCGAGCGTCGCGACCAGCCGCAGGCCGCTGACGCCGCCGTCGCTCGCCCCGCCGACCGCCTCGTCGGTCAGGAACGACCCGTCCCGTACCTCCGGGGGAAGCCCCGGACCGTCGTCCTCGACGACCAGCGCGACCCCGTCGTCGCCCCCGAGGCGCGCCGCCTCGTCGCCGTCGGCGCGGACGGCGACGCGGACGGTGACGCCCGGACCGCCGTGTTCGACCGCGTTCTCGACGAGGTTATGGACGATCGACCGCACGCCGTCGTTGGCGGCGACGGGGGCCGCGTCCGGGAGGTCGGTCTCGATCGCCGCCGATTCCCCGTCGGCGACCCCCGCCAGCACGTCTCGGGTCGTGTCCGCGAGATCGACGCGGCTGGAGTCCGCGTCGCCGAGGATCGCGTCCGCGACCGCGCTCGTCGCCTCGATGCGTTCGAGCCCCTCGCTCGCCTTCGCCGCAACGGTCTCGGCGTGACCGGAGCCGTCGGGGTCGTCGAGCAGGTCGGCGTAGCCGCGGATCGTCGAGAGGTCGTTTCGGAGGTCGTGCCGCAGGAGGTGGTTGACGAAGGAGACGGCCCGGACCGCGTCCCGCGCCCGGCGCGCCTCCGCCGACTGCCGGACCGCGTAGTACCCCGCGATCGCGCCGCCGAGGCTCCCGACGCCGGCGGCGACGAGCATCGGGAAGGCCGGCTCGACGAGCGGACGGCCCTCGAAGGCGCGCACGGCGAGCGTCGCGGCGAAGGCGGCGACGGCGAGGACGGTTCCGGTGGCGGTCCACCGCGCGACGCGCTGCTCCTCGCCGGGCGAGAGGTCCCGGCGAGCGATCCGGCGGCCGGCGACGAGGACCGCGACCGCGATCCCGCCGTCGAGCGCGAACGCCAGCAGCGGCCCGGCGGAGCTCCCGATGGCGCCGATCTCGGCGCCGTGGTGGACCGCGGCGGCGACGAGGAGGCCGGCTCCGATCAGGGAGACGGCGCGGTGGCCGCGCAGCGTAGACATTACGAATCCGACCGCGGAAGCGAGTAAAACGGTTGTGGATTCGTCGGGAGGCCGGCCGCAGCGCGGCGAGAGAGACGCCGCGGGGAGCCGTCCGAACGTTGAAAGCCGCGAGCGACCCACGGCACCCATGGACGTCTTCGTGTACGGGACGCTGACCGAACCGGAGCGGGTCGCCGAGGTCGTCGACTCGTTCGTCTTCGTCGGCTCCGCGACGCTCGACGGCCTCCAGCTCGTGGAGGGGCGGTACCCGACGCTCGCGCCGGGCGGCGAGACGGGGGGCCGACTCCTCCGGACGGAGGCCGTCGACGCGCTCGACGCCTACGAGGACGTCGGGGGCGGACTGTACGTCCGCGAGACCGTCCCGCTCGACGCGCCGGCCGACTACCCCGACGCCGCCGCGGTGTACGTCGGCGACCCCGAACGCCTCGACGCGGACGCGACGTGGCCCGGATCCGGCCCGTTCCCCAACCGAGTGCGCTCCGTCCTCGACGCCCGCGACGTGCGGGTGCGACTGACCCCCCGAGATACCGTCTGACGGGCGGATGACGGCGCCGCTGTCGTGCGGTTTCACTTTCGCTCTGGTAGCCCCACCTTTTTGTATTTCCGTCGCATCGTTTCACTCGCACGTCACACGCGTGCATTCCCCCTTTCACCGACCGCGAGCCGTCGGCTCGGCGTGCCGGGCCGCCCGGCGGCGGGCAGTCGGCACACGGCGACCGCGGCGGGTGCCGTCGACCGTCCCGTGGACGGTCGCCCCCGACCGGAACCGATTAGCGGGCGGCGCGGCGACGGGGTGGCATGCTCAGTCTTGCCGACATCCGCGAGGCGCGCGAGCGGGTCTCGGGCGTCGCCCGCCACACGCCGCTTGAGCGGTCGCGCTCGTTCTCCGAGATGAGCGGCGCGGACCTCCACCTGAAACTGGAGAACTTCCAGCGGACCGGCGCGTTCAAGATTCGCGGCGCGATGAACCGGATACAGACGCTCTCGGAGGCGGAGCGCGAGGCCGGCGTCGTCACCGCGAGCGCCGGGAACCACGCGCAGGGCGTCGCGCTGGCGGCGAGCCGCGCTGGCGTCGACGCCACCGTCGTGATGCCGAAGTTCGCGCCCGTCTCGAAGGTGAAGGCCACCCGCGGGTACGGCGCGAGCGTTCGCCTGGAGGGCGTCGACTACGACGAAGCGCAGGCGTACGCGCACCGGCTGGAGCGCGAGGAGGACCGGACCTACGTCCACGCGTTCGACGACCCCGTGGTGATGGCCGGACAGGGGACCCTCGGCTTGGAGATCGTCGACGACTGCCCCGACCTCGACACCGTCGTCGTCCCGATCGGCGGCGGCGGCCTGATCTCGGGCGTCGCGGTGGCGATCAAAGAGCAGCTGCCGGACGTGCGCGTCGTGGGGGTCCAGGCGGAGGGTGCGGCGTCGGCCGCGAAGTCGCTCGAGGCGGGCGAGGTCACGGAGATCGACAGCGTCGACACGATCGCCGACGGGATCGCGACGCGGTCGGTCGGCGAGGAGACCCTCGAGGTCATGGCGGAGTACGTCGACGAGGTCGTCACCGTCGACGACCGCGAGATCGCCTTGGCCCTCACGCTGCTCTTGGAGCGCGCGAAGACGCTCGTGGAGGGCGCGGGCGCGGTCGCGCTCGCCGCCGTCCTCTCGGAGGCGTTCGAGTACGACGACGGCGAGACGGTCGTCGCCGCGCTCTGCGGCGGTAACATCGACCTCAACCGCCTCGGCACCGTGGTCCGGCGCGGGCTCGTCCAGATGGGCCGGTACCTCAAGATCACGATCGACCTGAAGGACCGACCCGGCGAACTGGAGCGCGTCTCCAGCATCGTCGCGCGCACCGGCGCGAACGTGTACGCGGTCCACCACGACCGAACCTCGCGGGACGTGGCCGTCAACGCCGCCGAACTCGAACTCGAATTAGAGACCGACGACGCCGAACACGCCGCCGACATCGTCGACGCACTCGAAGCGGAAGGGTACGACGTGGAGATTCTGTCCTGAATCGGTCGGCGATGGCGACCATTTACAAATAGAACTACGGTGGCGCGTGCCTCCGAGCGCCCGGAGGGCGCGAGGAGCGCGCGCGAAGGAGTCAGTCGCCCGGAGCAACGCGGAGGGCGACTGACGAGGCTGGGGAGGTGTGAGGTGCGGTTGCTGTGCGAGGTGGGATTCAAATGGGCAGCCAAGAGACGGGCACAGGCCACGCAAGCACCGAAAGGAGCGAGCAGCGCGAGCGACTGAGGAACACAGCGAGCGTGCGCCCGCCTCTCGGCTGGGGCTTTGGAGGCGGCCACCGCCGGTCGATTGTCAGTTGTTCATAAGCGAGCAACTGGGAGTTCGGCTACGATAGCTCGCCCGATTCACTCCGACGAGTCCGTCGAGTTGCTCCCAGAATCGGGAGCCGAAACGCTGCCGCTCACGCTCGTCGACCCGCCGAGGAGCGAGGAGTCCGAGTCGCCGCGCAGCGTCGTGACCGTCTCGCCGTCCTGTTTCACGATCAGGGTCCACGGGTCGTCGCCCGCGGGAATCCGCACCGTGCCGTTGTAGCGGACGACGCCGGAACACGACCGCGGCGCCGCGTCCGTCTCCTCGGTCGGAACGTCGAGCACGTAGGCGGACTCGTTCACCCGCTCGAACGTCGGGCCGCCGATCGCGTGCGAGGGTCCCGGCAGCGAGACGTTTCTGGAGTACGTGATCTCCGTGTTCTCGGCGCCGGCGACCACCGACGTCGAGCTGTTCGCCGAGAAGTCGTCGGGACAGCGGACCCCGTCGGTATCGAAGTGGAGCAGCGCCGGCGGATCGCTCGCCCCGCCGAGGAGGCCGCCGGGCCCTCCCGACACGGGGCCGGCGAGGGCGACGGCGCTACCGGTCACGAACAACGCGAGCGCAGCGGCGACGACGACCAGACCGCGTCTGTTCATCACGTGTCCAACGACGGGAGAGGCGGAAATAGTACCGCGTATAACTCAAAGAGGGGTTTGCGTCACCGATCGCGTCACGGGTGTGGACGGAGCCGTCGAGACGGCGAATCGAACGCGTCGGAACCGACGGACCGCGCTTCAGTCGTCCGCGGCCGCGGCGTCGAGCTCGCCTTCGTACAGCTCGCCGGCGCGCTCGCGCTCGGAGAGGTACTCGTCGGCGTCGAGCGCGGCCTTCACGCCCATCCCGCCGGCGGTGGCCGCCTGCTGGTAGTGGAAGTCGACCACGTCGCCCGCGCCGAAGAGCCCCTCGACGCCGGTCCGGGTCTGGCCGCCGCCGCGGCCGCCCTCGGTGAGCAGGTAGCCGTCGTCGTCGGTCTCGATACCGGTGCCTTCGAGGAAGTCGGTGTTCGGCGTGTGACCGATGGCGTAGAAGACGGCCCCCACGTCGAAGTCGTACTCGTCGACCGCGTCGGCGGTCGCGGGGTCGTCGAGCTTCTCCTTCGGGTGGCCGTCGGGGTGTTCGACGAGGGCCACGCGGTCGATGCCGTCCTCGGGGGTGCCGTGGATCTCGGTGAGCTCGGTGTTGAGGAGGAGCTCGATCTCGCCGTCTTCGACGGCGTCCATCGTGCGCTCGATCCACACGTCCTCGGCGCGGAACTCCTCGCGGCGGTGCGCGATGTACACCGTGTCCGCGAACTTCGTCAGGAAGTTCGCCTCCTCCATCGCGGCGTCGCCGCCGCCGACGACGAGCATGTCCTCGTCGCGGAAGAACGCGCCGTCGCAGGTCGCGCAGGTGGAGAGGCCGTAACCCATCAGCTCCTCCTCGCCGGGGACGCCGAGCGTCCGCGCGCTGGCGCCCGACGCCGCGATGACGGCGTCGGCGGTGTACACGTCGCCGTCGGTGAGCGCGACGTGGAAGTGGCCCGCGGGCTCCTTCGAGACGTCCTCGATGACGCCGTTTCGGGTCTCGGCGCCGAACTTCTGCGCCTGCTCTTTCATGTCGTTGATCAGCCCCGGCCCGGAGATCCCCTCGGGGAAGCCGGGGTAGTTCTCCACGTCGGTCGTCAGCGTGAGCTGGCCGCCCGGCTCGTCGCCCTCGACGAGCAGCGGGTCGTTGTTCGAGCGCGCGGCGTATATGGCCGCGGAGAGACCCGAGATACCGGTGCCGGCGATGATGAGTCGGCGGTGTTCGACGATGTCGTCGGTCATTACCTACAGTTGGCCGCCGCGTCCTATGTACGTTGCGACCGTTGCGCGATTCCCGCACGACCGCCCCGCCGATGCTGCCGCGGACTTGCCCGCCGGACCGCCACCGACCCGCTCGGCGAACTGCTGCGGACCCGCTCGACGAACTGCCGCGGACCCGCTCGACGAACTGCCGCGGACCCGCTCACCGCACCGCGACGAACACGCTCCGGTCGTCGCCGGGGCCGTACCCCGAGGACACGTCAACGTCGTCGAACCCGGCATCTGCGAGCGCGTCGCCGATCCGCTCGTCGGCGAACGGCGTCATCCGGCGCCGGTCGGTGAACGGGTCGCCGTCGGGGGTGAACGTCACCGCGCGCCAGTCGAGCCGGCCGTCGTCGGTCGCGACGTGGTGCGCGACGCGGACGTACCGGAGTTCCCCATTTGCGTCGTGGCCAACGTCGAGACCCGGGGAGTTCCCGTCGGACGGCAGCGGGGAATTATCGAAGACGAGGACGCCGCCGGGCCGGAGTCGGTCCCGGAGCGCGGCGAGCGCGGGGTCGAGGTCGCCGGGCCCGAGGTGGTTCACGACGCCGCGGATGGCGACGGCGGCGTCGAACGGTTCGGTGTCGCGCAGGTCCGGCTCCGGGAGCCCGGTCCGGTAGATCGAGACGGCGTCGGCGGGGCACTTCTTCCGCGCGACCGCGAGCATCCCCTCGTGGACGTCGATCGCGGTCACGTCGACTCCGCGGGCCGCGAACCGGCGCGTGTGCTCGCCGGTTCCGCAGCCGACCTCCAGCAGACGCTCGGGGTCGACGCCGCGGTCGGCGAGCGCGTCGAACACGAAGCCGGCGTCGCGGTCGTAGTCCCACTCCGACTGGATCGCGTCGTACAGCCGCGGGCGCTCGTCGTAGAGGCCGTCGGACATGGCGGGAACAGACGCTATCTCGGCGCCCGGTGATGAGTGTCTTACGCCGCCTCGAGACCGGTTCGCACGACGGCGCCTCAGTCCGTCGGGAACTCCGGCGGAAGCCCGGTCGGCTGCGCCGGCGCGTCGTCGAGGGCCTCGAAGAAGCGCCCGGCGACGAACTCCTCGACGACCTCGGGCAGCGACTCCGACTCGTCGACCGCGGAGAGGATGCCGAGCGGGACCTGCGCGCCAGCCATCGAGGCGTGGCCCCCGGCCGACCCCGCGGGATCGAGCGCGTCGCGCAGCAACTCGCCGGCGTCGACCTCGGCGCCGCGGGCGCGGGCAGAGCCGTAGATCACGCCGTCGGTGTAGCCGTAGACGAACGTCACTGTCACGTCCTCCAGGTCGAGAAGCCGATCGGCCGCCTGCGCGAGCGCGTCGCGGTCGGTTATCTCGCCGACGCAGGAGGCCGCGACCGACCCGCGCACGTCGCGGTTCTCGATGGCGGCCGCGAGGACGCGGAGCGTCTCCGGGCTCACGCTCGGGCTCTCGACGCGTTCGAGCGTCGACTCGTCGGCGTGCGCGAGCAGCGCGGCGGCCGCCTCGAAGTCGTCGGTCGCGGTCGCGCGGGTAAAGTCCTTCGTGTCGATCCGGATGCCGTACAGCAGCGACGTGGCGAGTTCCCGGTCCGGCGCGATCCCGTACCGCGAGAGGTACTCGGCGATGAGCGTGCTCGTCGCACCGACGTCGGGCCGGATGTCGACGAACGATCCCGCGACCGGCCCCCGCGGCGGGTGGTGGTCGACGACCACGTCGACCGGGTGGCCCTCGGGGAGGCTGTCGTTGATCCCGGCGCGGGAGTGGTCGACCAGGGCGACGCCGCCGTACTCGTCGAGGTCCACCCCGTCGAACGACCGGAGCCCGATGTCGAGGAGGTTCACCAGCGCGCGGTTCTCCTGATGGGAGATGTCGCCGCCGTAGCAGGCGTCGGCGTCGACGCCGATCGACTCCGCGATCCGCGCCAGCCCGAGCGCGCTGGCGATGGCGTCCGGGTCGGGGTTGTCGTGCGCGACGACCAACAGGGGCCCCGAGAACCCCCGGAGCGTCGCGAGCAGCCGGGCCGGCTTCTCGCCGTCGTCGGCATTGGCGCGCGAGAGGGCCGCCCCGGGGGAGGCGCCGCGACCGTCGGCGAGTCCGATCGCCTCGGAGACCCGATCGACGACCGCCTCGACGGGGTCGACCACGCGGTCGGCGACCGCCTCGACCGCCGCCCGCTGCTCCTCGGTCGGCGCCGTACCGAGGTGCGCGACGATCATCGCGTCCGGGTACCTGTCCCGAGCGGCGCGCGCGGCGGCGACGTTGCGCTCGGGGTCGTCGCTCGCGACCAGCACGACCGCCGCCGAGTCCGGATACGTCGCGGGGTCGGAGGGGTCGGCCTCGACGGTGGCGACGTTGCGGTCGCGCAGCGTCGACACCCAGCCGGTGTCGTCCGTGATCGCCACCAGGTCGTCGCGGTCGCCGCGCTCCTCGCGGGCGCGCTCGACGAGCGCGTTCCCGACCGCGCTACAGCCGAGCAGCAGGCGCCGGGTCATACCGGCGCGAGGGGATCGCGAGGCAAAACGCTGCCGTCGGCGCGGCGCGGGGCCGCTCCCGGGCCGAGCGGGCACCGATGCCGAGTCACTCCGGGTCCTCCCCGTCGCGGAGCGCGCCGTTCGCCGCCGCGGCGACGTCGACCGCCGCGCGGTTCTCGGCCACGTCGTGGACCCGGACGATGTCGGCGCCGCGGTCGGCCGCGAGCGCGGTGCCGGCGACCGTCGCGTGCTCGCGGTCGTCGGCGTCGCGCCCGACCGCGCCGTACAGCGACTTGTGGGAGTGGCCGACGAGGACCGGGCAGCCGAGCGCCGCGAACTCGCCGCAGCGCGCGAGCAGCTCGAAGTCCTCCGCGGGCGACTTCCCGAAGCCGATCCCGGGGTCGACGATGACGCGGTCGCGGTCGATGCCCGCCGTGTCGGCCAGCGCGAGGCGCTCGCGCAGCGCGTCGACGACCTCGCCGACCACGTCGTCGTACTCGGGGTCGGCGTCCGGGTCGACCGGCGCGTCGAGGCTGTGCATCACGATTACCGGGCAGTCGGCGTCGGCGACGACCGACCGCATCGCCGGGTCCTCCAGCCCCGTCACGTCGTTGATGATGTCCGCGCCCGCGTCCAGCGCCGCCCGCGCGACCGCCGGCTTGCGCGTGTCGACCGAGACGAGCACGTCCCCGGACCCGACCGCGGGCACCGACTGGATCGCCTCGATCGTCGGGACGACGCGCTCGATCTCCTCGTCGGCCGGGACCGGGTCCGCGCCCGGACGGGTCGACTCGCCGCCGACGTCGACGATGTCGACCCCGGCGTCGACCATCCGCTCGACGCCCGCGACCGCGTCGTCGAGGTCGGCGTGGCGCCCCCCGTCGTGGAAGGAGTCCGGCGTGACGTTGAGCACGCCCATCACGGCGGTCCGGTCGCTCCACGGGAACTCCGGGGCGGGCTCGTCGCCCTCGGAGCTCCGACCGCCGTCCGGCGCGTCGATCCCGACCGACGCGGCGATGTCGGTCGCCACGCCGCCGAGCCCGCCGCCGTCGCTCGCGGCGAGCCGGTCGACGAGCGCGCGGAGCTCGGCGACCGTTCCCGCGACGGTGACGGGGACGTGCTCGCCGCCGGCCCCCCGGTCCTCGTTCGCGCCGAGCCCCCCGAGCGCCGCGTCGCCGCCGACGATCCGCGCCGCGGCCGCGACGCGCTCGGCCCGATCGCCTCGTAGTCGGAGCGTGAGGGTGCGGTGGTCGACGCCGTCCCGGTGCGCCGCGATCCCGTCTGGTTGAACGCCGGCCGTGTCGAGCGCGTGGGCCGCGCCGTCGACGCCGCGGACCGTCCGCTCGCGGACCGTTCGCATCCGCGCCGCCCGGGCCTCGGCGACGGCGAACAGCGAGCCGACGAGCAGCACGCAGTCGCCCGCCTCGGCGCGGTCGACCGCCGCCGCGAGCGCGTCCGCCACGTCGTCGCCGGCGGTCACGCGGTCGACGCCGGCGGAGCGCAGCGCCGCCGCGAGGACCGCGGGGTCCTCGGCGCGGTCGATGGCGGGCCGGCAGGTGACCGCCGTCGCCGCGTCCGGGAGCGCCGCAGCCGTCTCGGTGTGGTCCTTGTCGTGCATCGCCGCGTACACGAGGTGGAGGTCGTCGTAGTCGTACTCGGCGAGCGTCGCGGCGAGCGTGCGGGCGGCCGCGGGGTTGTGCGCGCCGTCGAGGACGGTCAGCGGCGCGGTGTCGACCACCTCGAACCGGCCGGGCCACGTCGCCCGCGCGAGGCCGTCGCGCACGTCGCGGTCGTCGAGGTCGGTTCGCAACGCTGCCGCGGTCCGGTCCGCGAGCGCGACGGCGACGGCCGCGTTCGTCGCCTGATGGCGCCCGACGAGCGGGATTCGGTAGGTGCCCTCGCGCTCGCCGGCGAGCGCGACCTCGGCGTCGGTGGCGCTGACGCGACCCTCGTAGCTCGCCGCGAACGCCGGCGGGTCGTCGGGTTCGGCGTCGCTATCGGTGGGGTCGGCGCCCTCGTCGCGCTCGTCGGGTTCAGCGTCCTCGTCGCTATCGTCGGCTTCGGTGTCCTCGTCGCTATCATCGGGATCGGCCGCCTCCGACGCGCCGTCTCCGACCACTCGCGTCACCGGCGCGCCCGCCTCGCCGGCGACCTCGCGGACCACGTCGAGCGCCTCGCCCTCACAGGCGGTGACGAGCGGCGCGTCGGGGCGGGCGATCCGGGCCTTCGTCCGGGCGATCTCGGCGATCGTGTCGCCCAGCACGTCGGTGTGTTCGAGCGAGACGTTCGTCACGGCGGTCGCGACGGGGTCGACCGCGCTGGTCGCGTCGTACTCGCCGCCGAGGCCGACCTCCAGGACGGCCACGTCCACGTCGCGCCGCGCGAACTCGCGGACGGCCATCGCCGTGACGACCTCGAAGAAGGTGAGCGGCTCGCCGGCGGCCGCCCGGTCGATCAGCCACGGGCGCACCGCCTCAACGAAGTCGGCGATCGCCGACTCGGTCATCTGCCGGCCGTCGACGCGGACCCGCTCGGCGAGCGCGGAGAGGTGCGGCGAGGTGTACAGCCCCACCGACAGCCCCGCCTCCCGGAGGACCGACTCGGTCAGCCGCGCCGCGCTGCCCTTCCCGTTCGAGCCGGCGATCTGGGCGAACGGAACGTCCGCCTGCGGGTCCCCGAGGTGCGCGAGCAGCGCCTCCACCCGATCCGTGCCGGGCTTGACCGAGAAGCGGCGGAGGTCGAATAGGAACGCCGCCGCCTCGTGGTAGTGCATGTCCCGTGAGTCGGCGGCGCGTCGCTTAGACGTAACGGACCTGACCGGGAGGGCGGGCGCGGTGACCACGACCGCGCCAGAGGGGCCGACACCCCTGCGTCGACCGAAAAGTAACCCTTACGCGCGCGGCGGCCGCAGTCGATCGCATGGACGAGACAGCGACCGCCGACGCCGCCGCGGGAACGGCCGCCGACGGGGCCGCGGCCGACCCCGTCGTCGCCGGCGAGGGGGTCCGGAAGGAGTACGGCGAGGTCGTCGCGCTCGACGGGGTCGACCTCGACGTCGCGGCCGGCGAGGTGTTCGGGCTCATCGGACCGAACGGCGCCGGGAAGACGACGCTGGTGCGCGCGCTCACGGGGACCACCGAGGCCGAGGGCGACCTGCGCGTCTTCGGCGAGGCGCCGGCGGCGGTCGACCCGGCCCGGATCGGGCTGCTGCCGCAGTCGTTCGACCCGCCCGCGCGGCTCACGGCCCGGGAGCTGGTCGACTACTACGGCGGGCTGTACGACGCGGCCCGCGACACCGAGTCCGTCCTCGGCGACGTGGGGATGGCGGACGACGCCGACGCCTGGTACGAGACGCTCTCCGGGGGCCAGCAGCGGCGCACCTGCGTCGCGACCGCCGTCGTCAACGACCCCGACCTCCTCTTCCTCGACGAGCCGACGACGGGGATCGACCCGGCCGGCCGCCGGGCGATCCACCGCCTGATCGAGCGGCTCGCGGCCGGCGGGACGACCGTCTTCCTCACGAGCCACGCGATGGACGAGGTCGAGCGGCTCGCCGACCGGGTCGCGCTGCTCCGCGACGGGCGGGTCGTCGCGAGCGGAGCCCCCGACCGACTGGTCGCCGAGCACGGCGGCGCGCCCCGCCTCGACGCCGACACCGCGACGGCGACGGGCGAGGAGACCGTCGAGCGCGTCGCGGCCGGCGTCCGCGAGCGCCTCGGGGACGACCCGACCGTCGAGGCGACCGACGGCGGGCTCCGGGTGCGCGGCGTCCGCCCGGAGGCGATCGGGGACGCGGTCGACGCGCTCGACGCGGCCGGCGTCGCGTTCGACTCGCTCTCGTGGTCCGAGCCGTCGCTGGAGGACGTGTACCTGCGGCTCACCGGCGAGGAGTACGCGCGGCGGGGCGGCGCGGCGGAGGCGACCGAGGCCGTCACCGACGGAGGGGAGCGATGAGCCGCCTCGGGCGGGTCCGGACGGAGGCGGTCGCGGCGGCGCGCTCGTTCACGCGCCGCCGGACGGCGGTGTTCTTCACCTTCTTCTTCCCGGTCATCCTCGTCGTCATCTTCGGCGCGCTGGTGCGGACCCAGCCGACCGGCGGCGGCCTCTTCGCCGAGCCCGCGGGCTACTACATCCCCGGCTACCTCGCGGTCGTCGTCCTGTTCACGCCGCTGTCGCGCGTCGGGTCCGAGATCGCGCGCCACCGCGACGGCGGGCGGTTCGAGAAGCTCGCGACGACGCCCCTCTCCCGCGCCGAGTGGCTGCTCGCGCACACGCTCGTCAACGTCGGGATCATCGGCGCCGCGAGCCTGCTCATCCTCGGGCTCGTGCTGGCGGTGACCGACGCGACGCTCATCCTCTCGCCCGCGCTGGCCGTCCTGCCGGTCTTCGTCGCGGTCGCGGTCGCGCTGTTCTGCGGGCTCGGAGCCGTCCTCGGCGCGCTCGCCGACTCGCAGGACGGCGTGATCGCCGCGAGCAACACGGTCGCGCTCCCGCTCCTCTTCCTCTCCGAGACGTTCGTCACCCCGTCGCTGCTGCCGGCGTGGTTCCGGCCCGCGGTCGCGGCCTCGCCGCTGACGTACTTCGCGCGGGGGACCCGGGCGATCACCTTCGAGGGCGGCGCGTGGACCGGCGACCTGCTGGTGTTGACCGCGCTCGCGGCCGTCTTCCTCGCGGTCGGCGCGTACGCGGTCCCGCGGACCGAGTGAGGGCTCGCCTCCGAGGCGGCGTCGGCGCCGCGGTTCGGAACCGTTCATTTATGGTCACAGCCCGCGCATCCGTGAACCGAGAGGAAGGCCGTTGACCACCGTTCACTTCACCTGTCCGGACTGCGACCAGACTATCGAGGTCAACGACGCGATGCGAAAGACAATCCTCGACACGGGCTGCCCGGTGTGTACCGCGGCCGCGGCCAAGGAGCACTTCGCCGTGACCTGTGAGTAGCCGCCGCTGGGACCCTGCGATCGACACTCGTTGACACATCGCGTCCGCTTGCTGTGCCTTTTTGCGTCGACCGCGACAACCGTTCGGCGATGACGCCCGAACTCGACGAGATCGACCTGGGAACCGTGCCGCTCGGCCGAACCGGCCTGCGGACGAGCGAGCTCCAGTTCGGCACGTGGCGGTTCGGCCGCGTGACCGAGGCGGGGAACGTGGAGATCGACGAGGAGCGCGCCCACGAGCTGCTCGACGCCTACGAGGCGGCCGGCGGGCGGTACATCGACACCGCCGACGTGTACGGCGGCGGCGACTGCGAGCGCTGGATCGGCGACTGGCTCGCCGAGCGGGACCGGGAGCGCTACACGATCGCGTCGAAGGTGTACTGGCAGATCCGCGACGGCGACCCGAACAGCCGCGGGACGAACCGCAAGAACGTCCGCCACCGCGTCGACGCCCTCCTCGACCGGCTCGACACCGACTACATCGATGTCCTCTACATCCACCGCTGGGACGACGAGACGCCGGCCCGCGAGCTGATGAAGACGCTCAACGGGCTCGTCGAGTCCGGCAAGGTCCACTACCTCGGCGCCTCCACGCTCCGCCCGAACGCCTGGAAGGTCGCCCGCGCCAACGCGATCGCCCGCAGCGAGGGGTGGGAGCCGTTCACGGTGCTCCAGCCGCGGTACAACCTCGTCGACCGCGAGATCGAGGGGGACTACCTCGAGTTCGCGCGCCAGCAGAATCTCGCCGTCTCCCCGTGGAGCCCGCTCGGGCAGGGCTTCCTGACGGGGAAGTACGACCGCGACGCGGACCTCCCCGACGACTCGAAGGCCGCCGAGTCGAGCCGCTTCCAGGAGGCGTACCTCACCGAGGAGAACTTCGACGTCCACGACGAGCTGGACGCGGTCGCCGACGAGGTCGGCGCGTCGCCCGCGCAGACCGCGCTCGCGTGGCTCGCGCACCGCGACGGCGTCACCGCGCCCATCGTCGGCGCCCGGACGGTCGACCAGCTGCGCGAGAACCTCGCGGCGGCGACGATCGACCTGTCGGACGAGCAGGTCGACCGGCTGACCGCGGCCAAGCCGGGGCCGTACGACGCGCTGTAGAAGGGAACGGGGGCTACCGCTCCGCGCAGTAGTCGACGAAGTTCCGCAGGATCGTCAGCCCCGTCTCGCCGCTCTTCTCGGGGTGGAACTGCGTGCCGAACACGTTGCCGGCCTCGTTGGCGACGACCGCCGGGAAGTCGACCCCGTAGTCGGCGGTGGCGACGACCGCGTCGGCGTCGTCCGGCTCGGCGTAGTAGGAGTGGACGAAGTAGGCGTACTCGCCGTCGACTCCCTCGACCAGCGGGTGCTCCCGCTCGACTTCCAGCTCGTTCCAGCCCATGTGCGGCACCTTCCGGTCCACCTCGAAGCGCACGTTGGTACCGGAGATCAGGTCGAGTCCGGTCACCTCGCCCTCGCCCTCGTGGTCGGCCTCCTCGCTCGTCGTCAGGAGCATCTGCATCCCGAGACAGATCCCGAAGAGGGGGCGACCGGCCTCGGCGTGGTCGGTCAACGCCTCGCGCAGCGGGCCGGCGTTCTCCATCCCCTCACGGAACGCGCCGACGCCCGGGAGAACGACGCCGTCGGCCGCGGCGAACGCCTCGGGATCGTCGGTGATCTCGACGGTCGCGCCCGCGCGCTCCAACCCCCGAGTCGCCGACCGGAGGTTCCCGAGCCCGTAGTCCACGAGCGCGACGGACACGTCGCGGTCCGGTGGAGATTCGTCCATGGTTCCGATTCGCGACCGCGGTGGAAGTCAGTTTCCATCCGTGAGGCGTTGCATAGCGGTACGTAGCCGTACGTATATTTGAACAGCAACACTTTTGATAGAACAGTAAAACCCACACACGTACTCCTCATGGAGCGACGACGCCAATTCCTCAAGATCGCGGGTGCGGCAAGCATCGTTGGACTGGCCGGCTGTAGCGGCGGCGGCGACGGGTCGGACGGCTCCGACGGCATGAACGGCTCTGACGGGTCGGACGGCTCCGACGGGTCGGACAGCGAACCGGAGATGACGTTCGGCGGCGACGGCACGATCGACTTCGGCATCTCGCCGTCCGTCCCGCAGGAGGACCTCAACGTACAGTACTCCCCGCTCGAAGAGCACATCGGGAGCTACCTCCGGGAGAACTACGATGTCCCCAGCGACCTCAGCGTTGAGGGGACCATCGGAAGCAACTACAGCGCCATCATCCAGTCTCTCGGCCAGGGGACGCTGGACATCGCCGAGACCGGGCCGTTCGCGGCCGCCCTCGGCGTGAAGACCGGCAACGCGGAGGTCATCCTCCAGCGGTACGGCTACGGCGGCTGGACGTACAAGAGCATCATTGCGACGCCGAACGACAGCGACATCACCGAGCTGTCCGACCTCTCCGGGAAGACCGTCGCGTTCTCCGACCGGCTCTCCACCAGCGGCGCGCTGTACCCGCTGTACAGCATGTCGAGCCAGGGGGACCTCGACGTCGGCGAGCTCCCCGAGGGCAACGGCTCGCAGGCCGAGTTCGACGCCCGCTTCGCCGGCGGCCACGTCGGCTCGTACACCCTCCTCGAACAGGGCCAGGTCGACGCGGCCGCGATGGGCGGCTTCGTCCGCGACACGAAGACCGGCCCCACGCCAGACGAGTGGCAGGAGGTCGCGACTACCCTCCACGAGGACGAGGGGCTCCCGCGCGCACCGATCGTGGTCTCGCCCGAGCTCGACGACGACGTGAAAAGCGCCATCCAGGAGGCGTTCCTGGAGGGCCCGGACAGCATCTACTACGGCGCGGACGGCGAGGACGGCACCGGAGACGACCTCTGGTTCAGCCGCGTCCGCGGGGCGACCCAGGACGACTACCAGTCCGTCATCGACGTCGCCGACGAGCTCGGCGTCGGAACCGACATCTTCAACCAGTAGATCCCTCACGGTCCCCCAACTTCGGATCGTTTTTCACACGATCGGTCTGTTTTTGGACAAACTCACACCTCATGCCAACGATCGAATTCGAAAACGTCAGTAAAATATACGACGAGGACACCGTCGCCCTCGACGACGTGTCGTTCACCATCGACGAGGGGGAGTTCGTCATTCTGCTCGGTCCCTCCGGTGCCGGCAAGTCGACGATGCTGCGGGTGTTGAACGGGCTCACGGAACCCACCGAGGGGTCCGTTCGCATCGGCGGCGAAGAGCTTCGAGGGAACCGCAGCGGGGTCGGGATGGTGTTCCAGGAACACTACCTCATCGAGAGCAAGACCGCGTTCGGCAACGCGCTATCCGGGGCGCTCTCGCGGAATGGGCTCCTCCGGAGCGCCCTCGGGATGCACGACGACGCGGACAAGCGGACCGCCCTAGAGGCACTCCAGACCGTCGGCCTCCTCGACGAGGCCGGGCAGCGCGCCGAGTCGATGAGCGGGGGACAGAAACAGCGCGTCGGGATCGCCCGCGCGCTCGTCCAGAACCCCGAGATCGTCCTCGCCGACGAGCCGGTCGCCAGCCTCGACCCGAAGGCGGCCCGCGACGTGATGCGCTACCTCAAGAAGGCGGCGACCGAGCAGGACCTCACCACGATCACCAGCCTCCACCAGGTGAACATCGCGCGCGAGTTCGGGGACCGGTTCCTCGGGATCCGCGACGGCGAGGTGATCTTCGACGGCGACGCCGACGACCTCACCATGGACGAGATGGACCGGATCTACTACGGCGAAGCCCAAGGCGGCAAGACGGTTCCGACCGGAACGAGCGGCGACGAACTCGGCGGGAGCGACGCCGACGTCGACGCCGCCGCCGACGGGGGTGAGCGGGCGTGAGCTCGCCAGACTCGGCGATCGACGACCAGTTCCGCGCGCTCGAACGGCTCCGCCGACTCAAATACCTCCTGTGGGCCGGGCTGCTCGCGGCCGTTCTCGGCGTCACCTACTGGGGTCTCGGCTTCATCGGGTTCCAGCCCAACGTCGTCGCCGGGCGGCTCCCGGGGATGTACGAGTTCATCTCGACCGGCTTCTTCCCGCCGGACTTCCAGAACTTCACGATCTACACCAAAGACCAGGGGATCAGCGGGCTACAAGCGATCCCCGCGAGCTTCGGCGACGGCGGCGCCCACATCATCGAGAGCTTCCAGTCGTCGCGGCAGTCGCTGGTGAAGGCGAGCCTCGTGACGCTCCTGCTCGGCATCATGGGCACCGTGTTCGCCTTCCCGTTCGCGCTCGTCCTCGGGGTCCTCGGGAGCGAGCGCGTCACGCCGTTCCCGTTCAACTTCATCTTCCGGGGTACCCTCAGCGGGATCCGCGCCATCCCCGCCATCGTCTGGATTTTCCTGTACATCCCCATCGGCCCACCGGGACAGGTGACGGCGGTGCTCGCGATCGCGACCGACAGCATCGGGAACCTCGGCCGCCTGTTCACCGACGACCTCGAAGAGATCGAGGAGGGGCCGATCGAGGCGATCCGGTCGACCGGTGCGTCGGGCACCCAGACCGTGAGCTTCGGGATGTTGAGTCAGGTCTCCCGCTCCTTCATCGCGTGGACGCTGTACATCTTAGAGATCAACACCCGGATCGCGATCTCGCTCGGCGTCGTCGGCGCCGGCGGGCTCGGACTGATGATCCGGAACAGTCAGGACCTCTTCGAGTTCCAGCAGACCGCCGCGGGGCTGGTGATGGTGTTCATCGTCGTCCTCGGCATCGAACTCATCTCCTCGCGCATCCGCGCCCGGCTCCGGCCGGGCGAGCACGAGGGGAAGGGGCTCATCGAAGCGATCCGCGGCCTGTTCGACCCGAAGAAGTGGCTCGGCGTCGGCGACCGCCGCGACTGAGCCGACTCAGAACTCGCCGAGCCGCGACTGGCCGTCGCCGCCGTTTTCTCCCCGGTCGCTGACGCCGCTCAGTTCGGCCGCCCGGGCGATCGTCTCGAAGAAGCCGTCGCGCTGACTCCGGTCGTACAGCGTCGCTGCGGGGTGGACGGATAACAGTACGCGCCGCGACACGCCGGCGAGCCGCGCGTCGACCACGTCGCCGGACTCGCCGGTGATCGCGACCGAGCGGTCGAGGAGGTGTTCGCTCGGCACCTTCCCGAGCGTCACGATCAGCTCCGGGTCGAGTCGGTCGATCTCGCTTTCGAGGTACCCGCGGCAGTTCGCCAGCTCCTCGGTCGTCGGGTCGCGGTTGTCCGGCGGTCGGCAGCGCACGCAGTTCGTGATCCGCACGTCGGCGCGGGCGAGCCCCGCGTCGCGCAGCGCCTCGTCGAGCACGTCGCCGGACCGCCCCACGAACGGCTCGCCCTCCTCGTCCTCGGTCGCGCCCGGCCCCTCGCCGACGAACAGCAGGTCCGCGTTCGTCGGGCCGACGCCGTCGACGATCCGGCTCCGCGACTCCACCAGCGCCGGGCACCGCTCGCAGGATGGCACTCGGAGGTCCTCGTCGAGCGCGGAGCCGTCGCCGCCGTGTTCGCTCATGCCCACGCCTCCGGGCGCGGTCGTCTAAGTAGCGTCGGTCGAACGGGCCGCACGCCGAGCCCCGCCTACTCGGCCGTCGCCGCCTCACGGTGCGCGCTCGCGGCGAGCGCCGCGATCCGGAGGGGCTCACAGCGCCGGAAGCCGTCGCGAGTGAGTCCCCGGATCGCCGCGGCGGCGCGCTCCGGTTCGATACCGACCGCGCGGACGAATCGGGGCCGATCCGAGTTCGGGTCGCCGACCGGAACGCGGGGCGGAAGCGACCGGTACGCGGCGAGCCGGTCGGCGAGGGCCTCGCCGTCGAACGCGTCCCGGAGCGCCGGTTCGAGCCCGGGGCTCGCCTCGTAGCTCACGGCGTAGACCGGGCGGTCGAGCGTCTCGGCGAGTTCGTCGAGGTCGAGGAGGTTGAACCACGCGGGCGCGACCCCCGCACAGACCACGTGGCGGACTTCCTCGCGGGCGAGCGTGCGCCAGCAGTCGATCACCGCGTCGGTCGCGTCGGTGCCGCCGACGGTACACCGCGCGAACGCGAAGCCGTCGGGGGTCCCGTCGGCGCGAACGACGACGCCGGCCGCGTGGCTCACGTCGCGGGCGTCAGAGAAAGCGACGCCGAGCGCGCGGCTCGGCGTGGTCACTCACGCGTCCTCGGACTTTATCTCCTGGAGCCGGTCGAGAAGCTCGTCGTTCGAGGCGCCGGGTTCGTAGTCCACGGACCCTTGGTGGGTCTCCTGGGCAGCCCGGACGCCGTCGTCGTCGTCGAAGTCCGCGTCCAGGTCCTGATTCTCCTGTTCGGACTCGTCGTAGCTGCCGAAGCCCATTTGTGTGTGACACTAACAGGGGGTGAGTCATAAATCCACGGCCGTCAGCGGACCTGAGGGGCTCGCTAGGGTGCGACTGTACGCTTTTGTCGCTCCGCGAGCGAGTGGAGGCATGGAGCCGATCACCGTCACCGCGGACGCGGAGGAGTTCACCTGTAACGCGTACCTCGTCGTCGGGGACGAGACGACGCTCGTCGACGCGGGAACGATGCCCGGCGTCGAGGACGCCGTCGCCGACGCCCTCGCCGACGCCGGCGTCGACGGCCTCGACCGCGTCGTGATCACGCACCAGCACCGCGACCACGTGGGCGAGCTCGGCGCGGTGGTCGAGCGCTTCGACGCGGAAGTGCTCGCGTACGCCGATCACCCGCTCCGGGACGCCGCGCTCGGGGACGGCGACGAGGTGGTGGTCGGCGACGAGTCCTGCGAGGTCGTCTACACCCCCGGACACGCCGACGACCACGTCTCGCTCGTCGGCGCAGAGCGGCTCTACTCGGGCGACGTGGTGGTGTACAACGACGGCGCCTTCGACGACGGCTCGTTCGGCCGGACCGACATGGCCGGCCAGTCGCGCGAGCGCCTGATCGAGAGTCTCCGCGAGATCCTCAACCGGCTGCCCGACTCCACGAGGGCGATGTTCCCCGGCCACGGCGACATCTACCGCGCCGTCGACGGCCCGGAGACCCTCCGCGAGGTGATCGAGCGCGCGACGGAGCGCGCCGAGCGCCGCGAGCCGAAATACCCCGACGGGTGAGCGGGAGCCGGGTTTAAAACCGAGTGACTGCGAGACCGACCACCGACTTCGGCGCGCGCCTCCGAGCGGCCGCCTTCGGCGGCCGCGAGGAGCGCGTGCGAGGGACGCGGTGAGAGAGGGGTGACCGAAGGGAGCCCCGAGCGAACCGCGAGGCTGGGGCGGAGCGAGGCACACGCGCACCTGGTCGTCAGAAGGAGAGTCCGTGAGAAGGGCCGTGAACGACCCGGAAACGGCCGGGTTACGCCGCGCGGCGCTCGGTCGCCTTCGGGCGGAGCTTGGTGTAGCCGCACTTGCGGCAGCGCTCGGCCTCGGAGGCGTTGCGGGCGTTACAGCGCATACAGATCTGTCGGTCGAGCATGCGACGTTCGGCGGCGTCGAAACTGGCCATACGACTACTGTGCGGGCGGTGCTGTAAAAGGTTGCGAGACGCCGCGACGGTCGCGGGAGGAGAGGCTAGTCGGCGAAAGTCCTGGTCAGGCGCCCGCTTCCGAGAGGGCGGCCTCGATGTCCTCGCGCTGCGTGACGCCGACGAAGCGGTCGACGACGCCGTCGTCGTTCTCGACGATGAGCGTCGGGAGCGAGCGGACCTGGTACTGGTTCGCGACGTCCTGCTCCTCGTCGACGTCGACCTTCTGGAGCTCGAACGCGTCGCCGAGGTCTTCCTGGATCTCCTCCAGGATGGGGTCTTGGGTCTTACACGGGCCGCACCACTCGGCGTGGAAATCCAGCAGTCGAACGGTCATAGTCGCGGTCAACTACCGCCGGGCCGCGCATAAGGGTTTCCCACTTGTGCGTGCGCGCGCTCGGCGGCGGCTCGACCGGGCGACGGCGCGACGGTGGCGCGAACACGGTCCGAACGACGAACGAAACGTTTAGGACGCGTCGCCGTCCAGAAGCGGACATGAGTGGTTCCAACTCCGGCGGGCTGATGTCCAGTGCGGGACTGGTCCGCTACTTCGAGAACGAGGACCGGAACGCCATCGCGATCGACCCCAAGACGGTCCTCGCGTTCTGCGTCCTCTTCGGCGTGTTCGTCCAGATCCTCTCGCTGACGGTCGCGTAACGGCCTCGCCGTTCCCGTTCTGCCGACGCACCGATCCCAAGTCGACCGGTCGCGTAGCGCGCCCTTTTTCCACGCGCCCACCCCACCGATACGTATGAAAGCAGGCGTCATCGCCGTCCAGGGCGACGTGGCCGAACACGCCGCCGCCGTCCGCAACGCCGCGGCCGCCCACGACAAGTCCGCGGAGGTCGTCGAGATCCGAGAGTCGGAGGTCGTGCCCGACTGCGACGTCCTCCTGATGCCGGGCGGGGAGTCGACGACCATCTCGCGGCTGATCCACCGCGAGGGGATCGCCGCGGAGATACGGGACCACGTCGCGGCCGGGAAGCCGATCCTCGCCACCTGCGCCGGACTGATCGTCTGCTCGACCGACGCGAAGGACGACCGGGTCGAGCCGCTGGGGCTGGTCGACGTCTCCGTCGACCGCAACGCGTTCGGCCGGCAGAAGGACTCCTTCGAGGCGAAGGTCCCGGTGACCGGCCTCGACGACCCCTTCCACGCCGTGTTCATCCGCGCGCCGGCCATCGACGACGTGGGCGACGGCGTCGAGACGCTCGCGACCGTCGACGGGCGCCCGGTCGCGGTGCGCGACGGGCCGGTCGTGGCCACCGCGTTCCACCCGGAGCTCACCGACGACCCGCGGATCCACGACCTCGCCTTCTTCCCCGAGCGGGAGGTGGTCGCGTGAGCGATCCGGCCGAGGGCGAATCGAGCGCGGACGAGCCGCCCGAGGCCGTCCTCGACGAGCTGTTCGCCACCATCGAGTCGCGCAAGGAGGAGCTCCCGGAGGGGTCGTACACCGCGTCCCTGTTCACCCACGAGAAGGGAGAGAACGCGGTCTTAGAGAAGGTCGGCGAGGAGACGACGGAGGCCATCCTCGCGGCGAAGGACGACGACCGCGAGGAGCTCACCGCGGAGAGCGCCGACCTCGTCTACCACCTGCTCGTGTTGTTCGCGATGAAGGACCTCGACGTCGACGACTTACGCGCTGAGCTCCGCGAGCGGTTCTGAGTCCCCGCGGTGATCGACGCCTACCGCTCCCGTTCGAGTTCGCGGTCGATTTCGTCGACCTCCTCGGTCTCCAACTCCTCGCCGATGCGCCGCTCGAACTCCGCCTCGCTGATCTGTCCCTCGACGTACTGCTTCCGGAGGCGGTCCTGACGGCTGCTCCCGGCGTCGACCGAGGTCGACGAGGCGGACTCCGAGCCGATCGAGTCGAGCGACGGCGAGCCGCCGTCGCCGAGCAGCCACGAGCCGGCCTTGTAGGCGACGTAAACGAGCCCCGCCAGCACCGCGAGCGAGACGACCCCGGAGACGATCGTCCAGACGAGGCTCACGAGCGCGGAGACCACGCTGACGACGATACCGACCCCGATCAACACCGCGATCGCGATCGCCGCGTAGTAGAGGGCCTGCTTCCCGTCCATACCCCGGAATCGGGCTGCCGGCCGCAAATACCTTCTCCCGGAGACGGCGTCGCGCGGTTCGGTCCGTGCCCCCGGACTTTTGTCCGTGGCGCCGAACGTCAGACGGTGAGACCGCCGTGCGCGACGCCGCCCCGCCCGGATCCGACGCGCGGACGGAAGCGACCCGCAGAGCGATGCTTCGGCGGAGCGGGGCGCTCGCGGTCGGTGCGGTCGCGGCGACGGGGTCGGCCGCCCTCGCCGGTTGCGCCGGGCGCGGGAGCGGCGATGCCGGCGGAAACGACGGCTACGCCGCGGGGGCCGGCGCGGCCGCCGGTAGGGGGGACCCTCCGCTCGTCGCGCACCGCGGCTTCGCGGCCGAACACCCGGAGAACACGGTCGCGGCTATCGAGGCGGCGACGGCCGTCGTCGACCGGGTCGAGCTCGACGTGCGCCGCTGCGGCACGGGCGAGCTCGTCGCCTTCCACGACGCGACGCTGGGGCGGGTGACGGACGCGACCGGTCGCGTCGGCCGGACCCCGGCGGGGCGGCTCGCCGAGCTCTCCGTCGAGGGGTCGGGGGAACCGGTGCCGACGCTCGCCGCGGCGCTCGACGCCGTGCCGTCGGACGCGTGGGTCCTGCTCGACCTGAAGGAGCGCGGCGTGGCGGCCGACGCGGTCGCGGCCGGCGCGGAACGCGACCACGGGCTCGCCGTCGTCGCCGACGACCCCGCGGCCATCGAGGCCGCGAACGCGGCCGACCCGACGGTCCCGACCGTCTACGGGGCCCGGGAGTCGGTCCCGGCGCGGCCGCTCAGGCCGCTGATCCCGGGGAGCCGAGCGGGGGTCGGACTGCCGAGGTGGGCGTATCCGCCGCAGGACGTGGCGGGGATCGTCGAGACGGCGACGGCACTGGGCTGTGCGGCGGTGTCGCCGCGGTACGAGCTGTGCCTCCGGACGGATATCGTCTCGCGGGCCGCGACCGCCGGGCTGCGGGTGCTGCCGTGGACGGTCGCCTCGGCCCGGGAGTACGGCGCGGTGGCGTCGGTCGACGGCGTCGGCGCCGTCGTCTCGGACGTCTCGCTGGGACGCCGGGAGCCGTGACAACCGAGACGAACGAGCGGCTCGCGGGCGGCAGAAGTGTTATTCGTGCGGCTCACGTCGCCCGAGGAAATGGATCGGGACGCCGACGCCGGCGACGGTGCGAGGGGGAGCGGGCCGGACGAGGCGCCCGGCGGGGCGCCCGCGAGCCGCGTCGACCGCCGGACCGTCCTCGGCGCGCTCGCGGGCGCCGGGAGCGCCGCGGTCGCGGGCTGTTCCGGCTCTGAGCCGGACGACGCGTCGACGACCGATCTCGAGGCGGACCGGCTCGACGAACTCGCGGCGCGGTTCGCGCCGACGCTGTACTTCGACAGCGTCGAGCCGTGGTACCCGACCGACCCGCGACCGTACGCGAGCGAGGCGGACGGCGAGACGGTCGTCGACGGCTTCGCCGCGTTCGACGGCTACCACGAGCGGTACGACGAGGCGGGCGAGCCGCCGGACCCGACCGTCTTCTACAACGGGATGCGCTACGAGGACTCCCCGCTGGCGGTCGTCCAGTTCTGGCTCTACTCCGCGTTCGACCAGTTCACCGCGAACTTCCACTGGCACGACTGGGAGGTGCTCCACGTCTTCGTCGACCTCGACTCGGGCGACCCGCAGCTGTACGTCGCCAGCTCGCACTCGCGGAGCGTGCCCAACAACGAGTTCCTCGACCCCGACCCCGAGGTCGTCCCGCGGATCCTCCCCGAGCTCGGCTCGCACTCCAGCACGCTCTCGATCAACGAGATCCCGGACGGCTTCCGGCGCGTCGGCGAGGAGGGCCTGCTCGCCGACATCACCAACACGACGATCGACACGGTCGAGGACCTGCTCGGGATTCCGATCGCCTACGGTCTGCCCCGCGACGAGGGGGCCCGACTGCCGTTCGTCGTCCCCGAGTACGAAGGGGAGCCGATCTACGACCACCCTGACCTCCCGTCGGTCTCGGAGTCATCGCTGGTCGACGGCGCGCTGACGGTCCGGTCGCTCGACGCGCTGCGCTCGCCGCCGACCGACCTGCCGCTCCGGGAGACGGGGATCGCCTTCCGACACGGCGAGCGCCCCGACGACGGCGACGACGCCGCGCTCGCCGCCGAGGCCGCCAAGTCCGTCGTCGAGTACGAGCTGGTGGAGAGCGCCGAGCTGGAGGACATCGACGCGTTCACCGGCCCGCAGCTCAGCTTCGAGTTCGCCGTGCCCGAGGCCGTCGAGGACGCGGTCGCGAGCCACATCACGACCACCGGCGTCCCGTGGGAGCAGCCGCGCTACGAGAACCCCGCGCTCGACGTCACTGCGGGGAACCACCGGTCCGAGATGGCGGACCGGTACGACGCGATCGCCGACGACCCGTCGTTCGGCGACGAGGCCGCCAGGGGGCTCGACGCCGTCGTCGCGCGCGTCACGCGGGCGACCGAGAGCGACGAGGCGCCCGACGGCGAGGGGTTGACCACGACCGAGTCGAGCGTCGAGTCGTTCGCGCTGATCGAGAGCGACCCGGAAGCGGTGCCGACGTTCGCCGGCGGCATCGCGGTCGCGAACGGCGTCCCCGAGGGCGATCACCGCTTCACGGTCAACGGCGCCGGGCGGGCGCCCCACAGCGAGCGGCTGACCGTCGCGGCCGACGAGGCCGTGACGACCGCCGGCGTCGACGGCGAGATTCCGCTCGTCGCCCGCGAGAACGCCCGGAAGGTCGAGCTGTCGGACGCGGAGAGCGAGGTCGACCTGACCCGGACCGCGATCGAGGACGACTTCGCCGGGCGGATCTACGACTCCGCGATCGAGGGGAGCGACGCCGCCTACGTCCACGCCGGCGGCGCGTACACGACGGAGGTCCGCGACGCCGACGACGAGGTCGGCGCGTACCGCGTCAACCCGGACCGGCCGGGGACGGGAGACGACGGCGACGAGGGAGACGGTCCGGGCGCCGGCGACGACGCGATCCGGATCGAGCGCCCGGAGACCGGGGCGGCCCCGCTCGCGGGCTACGTCGCCGACGTGGCCGAGGAGACGCGCGCGGCGGTCGCGGCCGCGGCGGCCGAGAGCGACGGCGGGGACGGAGACGGCGGCGCGGGCGGCGGGAGCGGCGGCGGAAACGACAGCGGCGGGAGCGGCGGCGGTTCAGGGGGCCCGTCGAACGCGGTCAACGGGCTCGAACGCGCCCTCGCGGCCGCGGTCGACGCCGCGGAGCGGGCCGAGGAGCGCGCCCGCGAGGGCGACGCCGAAGGGACGGAGCGTCAACTGGCGAACGTGCTCGACCGGATCGCCCGGATCGAGGAGCGGCTCGCGGCCGCGCGGGAGGGGCTCCCGCCCGGGCTCGCGAACGCGACCGGAAAGCGGGTCGAGCAGGCGACGAAGCGGGTCGAGCAGGCGACGAAGCGGGTCGAGCAGGCGAGGAACGCCGAAAAGCTGTAGGCCGCCAGCGCGCCGGCGCTCGCGCGGGCGCGCGCAACGACCGCGTCGCCCCGTGTCACGGCGCACCACTGGATGGAAAGCTATACGACGCAGAACCGACCACGAGTATATAAGCAGATGTCTCAGGAGAGATACGACCACGCGACGGTCGAAGAACGGTGGCAGGAGGCGTGGGACGACGCCGACGTGTACCACGTCCCGGACGAGGCCTCGGACCCGACGTACGTCCTCGGGATGTACCCGTACCCGTCCGGGAAGCTCCACATGGGTCACGTCCGCAACTACACGATCACGGACGCGTACGCCCGGTACCGGCGGATGCGCGGCGACGACGTGCTCCACCCGATGGGGTGGGACGCGTTCGGACTGCCCGCCGAGAACGCCGCCAAGGAGCGTGACACCAACCCCCGCGACTGGACGTTCGACTGCATCGACACGATGAAGGGGCAGATGAAGTCGATGGGGTTCGGCTACGACTGGGACCGCGAGGTCACCACGTGTACCCCCGACTACTACCGGTGGAACCAGTGGCTGTTCCGCCGCTTCCACGAGGCCGGCCTCGTCGAGCGCCGCGACGCGGAGGTGAACTGGTGTCCCTCCTGCGAGACCGTCCTCGCCGACGAGCAGGTCGAGGGCGACGCGGAGCTGTGCTGGCGCTGCGACACCCCCGTCGAGACCCGCGAGCTCGACCAGTGGTTCCTGAAGATAACCGAGTACGCCGACGAGCTGCTGGACGCCATCGACGACCTAGAGGGGTGGCCGAACTCGGTCCGGCAGATGCAGCGCAACTGGATCGGCCGACAGCACGGCAGCGAGGTCGACTTCTCGATCGACGGGTACGGGGACGTAACGGCGTTCACGACCCGGATCGACACGATATACGGTGCGACCTTCTTCGCGATCGCCCCCGATCACCCGATCGCCGAGGAGCTGGCCGAGGAGGACGACGAGATCCACGAGTTCGTCCACCACGAGGCCGACCCCGACGGCGACGAGCCGAACGGGGTCGAGACCGGACTGACCGCGACCAATCCCGCCACCGGCGAGGAGATCCCGGTGTACGTCGCCGACTTCGTCCTCTCGGACGTGGGGACGGGCGCGCTGATGGCCGTGCCCGCCCACGACGAGCGCGACCACGCGTTCGCGACGGAGAAGGGCGTCGAGATCCGACCCGTGATCGCGCCGGAGTCCGACGACCCCGACGGCGAAGCGGTCCCGGACGCACCGGACGTGGAGGAGGCCGCGTTCACGGAGGACGGCGTCCTAATCGGCTCCGGCAAGTACACCGGACTGGACAGCAAGACCGCGCGCGAGCGGATCACGGACGATATCAGGAGCGCCGAGCCGGCCACGCAGTACCAGCTGCGCGACTGGGGCATCTCCCGGCAGCGCTACTGGGGGACGCCGATCCCGATGGTCCACTGCGACGACTGCGGCGCGGTCCCGGTGCCCGACGAGGACCTGCCCGTCGAGCTGCCCGAGTTCATCAACACCACCGGGAACCCGCTCGACGCCGCCGACGAGTGGCAGGAGACGACCTGTCCGGAGTGCGGCGGGCCAGCGACCCGCGAGACCGACACGATGGACACGTTCGTCGACTCCTCGTGGTACTTCCTGCGGTACGTCTCGCCGGACCTGGCGGACGCCCCGTTCGACCTCGGCCGCGCGAACGACTGGATGCCGGTCGACCAGTACGTGGGCGGCATCGAACACGCCGTGATGCACCTGCTGTACTCGCGGTTCTTCACCAAGGTGTTGGCCGACGAGGAGGACCTCGACCACCGCGAGCCGTTCACCAACCTGCTGGCACAGGGGATGGTCCAGCTGGAGGGCGAGAAGATGTCCAAGTCGAAAGGGAACGTCGTCTCGCCGCAGCGGATCGTCGACGAGTACGGCGCCGACACCGCGCGGCTGTTCATGATGGAGGCCGCCCAGCCCGAGCGCGACTTCGACTGGTCCGAGGAGGGCGTCCGGTCCACCCACCGGTTCCTGACCCGGCTCAGCGACCTCGTCGAGGCGCACGCCGCGGGCGACGTGGCGACGGCCGACCCCGACACCGACCGCGATGAAATCGACGACTACGTCGCCGACGAGACCGACGCCGCGGTCGCCATCGCCGGCGCGGAGTACGACGACCTGACGTTCAACGTGGCGCTGCGGGAGGCGCAGGACCTCGTGGGGACGCTCCGGAGCTACCGCGAGCACGCCGACCCGCACCCCGCCGTCTTCGAGCGCGGCGTCGACGTCGCGGTCCGCCTGCTCGCCCCTGTCGCGCCCCACCTCGCCGAGGAGCTGTGGGAGTCGCTCGGCCGCGACGGGTTCGTCGCGGAGGCCGACTGGCCGACCGCGAGCGTCGACCGCGAGACGGTCGAACGCCGGCGCCGGCTGGTCGAGAACACCCGCGAGGACGTGCGCGACATCGTCGAGGTCGCCGGGATCGACGACCCCGAGCGGATCGACGTGGTCGTCGCGCCCGACTGGAAGTACGACGCGCTGGAGATCGCGATCGACAGCGACGCCGACAACCTGATCTCCGAGCTGATGGCCGAGAGCCACATCCGCGAGCGGGGCGACGACGCCGCCTCGTACGGGCAGGACCTCCAGGCGAACCGCGAGGCGCTCCGTGAGACGCTCGACGGCGACGCCGAACACGACGCCCTGCGAGCGGCCGCGTGGCTGATCGAGCGCGAGTTCGACGCCCCGGTCCGCGTCGAGCGCGCCGCGGACGCCGAGGAGGCCGTCGTCAGCAAGGCGGAGCCGGGCCGACCCGCGATCGACATCGTCGAGTAGGTCACCCGACCGTTTCGCGGCCCTCGCCGGACCCCGGAAACGCTTAGTCGCCGGCGCGGCGCCCTCGTGTATGGACGACTCGTACGCCCCCGCGCGCGACGCCCTCGCGGGCGAGGGACTCGGCGCCGACGACGGAGAGGACGCCGACCCTGCGGTGCTCGCCGCGCGACTCGACGAGGACGATCCGCTCGCGTCGTTCGCGGACCGCTACCGGGTCCCTGACGGTGTTCTCTATATGGACGGGAACTCGCTCGGCCCCGCGAGCGACGCCGCCCTCGCGAGCCTCGACCGCGTGGTCGACGAGTGGCGCGAGCTGCTCATCTCCGGGTGGACCGACGCCGACCCGCCGTGGTTCGATGTCGGCGAACGACTCGGCGACGCGCTCGCGCCGCTGGTGGGCGCGGAGCCGAGCGAGGTGGTCGTCGGCAACTCGATCACGGTGAACATCCACACCCTGATCGGCACGTTCCTCGACGAGCTGCTGGCCGGGAACGGGCCCGAACGCGAGGACGTCGCGGCCGCGGACGGAGAGTGGGCGCCGGACGGCGACCCGGACGCCGACCCCGCGGTCCTCGTCAACGAGCTCGACTTCCCCTCCGACCACTACGCGCTCCGGGCGCAGCTCCGGCAGCGGGGGATCGACCCGGACGAGAAGCTCCGGGTCGTTCCGAGCCGCGACGGGCGGACGATCGATCCCCGGGACATCGAGGCGGCGCTGGCGGCGCACGACGACGTGGGGATCGTGTTCATGCCGACCGCGCTGTACCGCTCGGGCCAGCTGTTCGACGTCGAGCGGATCGCGACGGCGGCCCACGAGGTGGGCGCGTACGCCGGCTTCGACGCCGCCCACTCCGCGGGCGCCGTCCCCCACGCGTTCGGCGACGCCGGCGTCGACTTTGCGGTGTGGTGTACGTACAAGTACCTCAACGCCGGACCGGGGTCGATCGGCGCGCTGTTCGTCGCCGAGCGCCACCACGGGCTCGACCCCGCGCTGGCCGGGTGGTGGGGCCACGAGAAGGCGACACAGTTCGAGATGAACATGACCTTCACCGCGGCCGACTCCGCCGGCGCGTGGCAGATCGGCACGCCGCCACTGCTTTCGGCCGCGCCGCTTGAAGGGTCGGTCGAACTCCTGCGTGAGGCCGGGATCGACCGCCTGCGGGCGAAGTCGCTCGCGCTCACCGACTTCCTCATCGCCCTCGTCGACGACCGGCTCCCGGGGGTCTCGGTGGGAACGCCCCGCGAACACGCCGCGCGCGGCGGTCACGTCGCCCTCGAACACCCCGAGGCCGAGCGGCTGAGCGAGGCGCTCAACGACCGGGGCGCGGTCGTCGACTTCCGACCGCCGAACGTGGTGCGGGTCTGCCCCGCGGCCCCCTACACCTCCTTTGCCGACGTGCTGGAGGTCGTCGACGAGATCGAGGCGATCCTCGACTCGGGGGCCCACGAGGCGTACGCGACGGGCGAGGGCGGCGTAACGTAGCGGGCGCGGCGCCGTGAGGGGCCGCGAGCGGGGTCGACGGGCGGTCTGTTCCCCGCGTTGACATCCGCAGTATTATTACTCTCAGTAACGTAAAGAGAGAAGAACGAGATCATGGGAAGAGGTTCATCGACGAACGGTGCCGATCGGTTCGGATCGGACGGCGACGAGGTGACGAGCGTTTACGAGGCGATGTTTCAGGAGGCTGACGACGCGATCTTTCTCGTTGACGTGGCGCGGACGGACGGCGAGTACGAGTTCACGTTCAGGCAGAACAACACCGCACACCAGCGACAGACCGGGCTGACCGAGGACGCGATGTTCGGGAAGACGCCGCGGGAACTCCTCGGAGAGCAACAGGGGGCCGCGGTCGAGGCGAACTATCGGCTCTGCGTCGAGCGGGGGACGACGATCGAGTACGAGGAGCGGCTCGAGTTCCCGGGCGGGGCGACCGACTGGCAGACGAAGCTTACCCCGGTCGTCGACGACGGAACGGTGACGCAGATCGTCGGCGTCGCCCGCGACGTCACGCGACAGAAGGAGCGGGAGCGGGAACACCGGCGCACGCACCGGCGGTTCCAGACCGTCTTGGAGACGATGTCCGCGGCGGTGTTCCTGAAGGACACCGAGGGGCGGTACCTGCTGATGAACCAGGCGTGCCGCAACGTGTTCGACGTCGACGAGGATCCCGTCGGGATGACCGACGAGGAACTCTTCCCGGAGGCCGTCGCGGCGCAGGCCCGCGCTGACGACCACCGGGTCGTTGAAGACGGCGAACGGATCGAAGTCGAGGAGACGGTGCCGACGCCCGCCGGAGAGAGCGTTCGGCTGACGCGGAAGTCCCCCGTGTACGACGAGGAGGGGGAGATACGCGGTGTGTGCGGTGTGTCGACCGACATCACCGAACAACGGGAGCGAGAGCGAGCGCTCCAACAGATCAAAGACCGCCTCGAACTCGCGGTCGAGGGCGCACAGATCGGCGTCTGGGACTGGGACATGGCCACCGACGAGGTCGAGTTCAACGACCGGTGGGCCCGGATGTTGGGCCACGCGCCCGACGAGATCGAACCGCACGTTGACGCGTGGGAGCGGCGCGTTCACCCCGACGACCTCGGGCCCGTCGAAGACGCCCTGTCGAGCCACATGGCCGGCGAGACGGAGCTCTACGACACGGAACACCGGATGCGCACCGCGGCGGGGGACTGGAAGTGGATCCGGGACGTCGGGAAGGTCGTCGAGCGCGACGACGACGGGAAGCCGGTCCGCGCGGTCGGGGTCCACCTCGACATCGACGACCAGAAGCGCCGGGAGGCGGAACTGGAACGCACGCGATCGGTCATCGAGCGCACCCAAGAGAGCGCGTCGATCGGCTGGTGGGAGGCCGATCTGGTCGAGGACTCGCTCACGTGGAGCGACGAGGTGTACCGGATCCACGAGGTTCCGCCCGACGACACGATCCGCCTAGAGGACAGGCTCAGCTTCTACCACCCGGACGACCGCGACGCCATCGAGGCGGCGTTCGACCGCCTGACCGAGGCGGGCGAGTCGTACGACCTCGAACTCCGCATCGTGACGGAGTCCGATCGGACCAAGTGGGTGCGGGCGATCGGCGATCCGCAGTACGACGACGCGGGGAACGTCGTCGGGGCGCTGGGGCTGTTCCAGGACGTCACGGAGCGGAAGGAGTACGAGCGGGCCATCGAGGCGACGCGCGAGGAGCTCCGGCGGATCATCGACCTCGTGCCCGACCTGGTGTTCGTGAAGAACCGGGAGGGCGAGTACCTGCTGGCCAACGAGGCGACCGCGGCGGCGTACGGGAAGACGCCGGAGGAGGTAGAGGGCAAGTCCGAGGCGGAGATCATCCCCAGCGCCGAGGACTCCGAGGCGTTCAGACAGGACGACCTCGCCGTGATCGAGTCGGGCGAGCCGAGGACGATAGACGAGGAGACGCTGACCACGGCGGACGGGGAGACGCGCATCCTCCAGACGACGAAGATACCCTACGAGGTTGCCGAGACGGGCGAAGACGCCGTCCTTGGATACGCCCGCGACGTGACCGAGCTCAAGCAGTACGAGCGGACGCTCGAAGAGCAGCGGGACAACCTCACGCTGCTCAATCAGGTCGTCCGCCACGACATCAGAAACCAGCTGATGGTGGTCGAGTCGTACACCGGACTCCTCGAGGACGCGCTCGTCGACGACCAGAGCCGGACCTACGCGCGGACGGTCATCGAGGCGGCGAAGCAGGCGGCGGACATCACGGAGACCGCCAGGGACGTCACCGACGTGCTGCTACAGGCCGGCTCCGACCTGACGCCGATGAACCTCCGAGCCGAGCTCAACGGACAGATCGAACAGGTCCGGTCGGAGCAGGACCGGGCGACGGTCACCGTGAGCGAGTCGATCCCGGACGTGACGGTGGCGGCGGACGACCTGCTGGAGGCGGTGTTCCGGAACCTGCTGACGAACGCGGTCGTCCACAACGACAAGGAGAGGGCCGAGATCACGGTCTCGACGCGCGTCTCGGACGACTCGGTGCGCGTGTCGATCGCGGACAACGGCCCCGGGATCGACGACGACCACAAGGAGGACATCTTCCAGGAGGGCGCGAAGGGGCTCGAGAGCGGCGGGACGGGGATTGGTCTGTACCTCGTCGAGACGCTCGTCGACAAGTACGGCGGCGACGTGTGGGTCGAGGACAACGAGCCGACGGGGAGCGTGTTCGCCGTCGAACTGCCCCTCGCGAACTGATCGGCGCGCGCGAGGCGGGCGCCGTGCGTCGCCGTCCCGCGCGTCTCCATCCAGCGCGTCGCCGTCGCCGCGCGTCGCCGCCGCCTCACGTCGACCGTGCGCGTCGCGCGGGGCGACGGGCTTAATCGCCCGAGCGCCCAAGGTCCGACGATCAGACAATGGCGGAATCGTCGGGCATGGACGCGTTCGCGCACCTCGGGAGCGATATCCGCGAGGCGCTCTCCGACCGGGGCTTTTCCACGCCGACGGAGCCCCAGCGCGAGGCGATCCCGCCGCTCGCCGACGGGCGGAACGCTCTCGTCCTCGCGCCAACGGGGACCGGGAAGACGGAGACGGCGATGCTCCCCGTCTTCGACGCGGTCGTCGCGGCCCGCGACGCGCCCGGCGACCCGCCGCGGGAGGGAATCTCCGCGCTGTACATCACCCCGCTGCGCGCGCTCAACCGCGACATGATGGACCGGCTTGAGTGGTGGGGCGACCGCCTCGGCGTCGAGGTCGCGGTGCGCCACGGCGACACCACGCAGTACGAGCGGTCGAAGCAGGCCGACGACCCGCCCGACGTGCTCATCACGACCCCGGAGAGCCTCCAGGCGATCCTCACCGGCTCGAAGATGCGGGTCGCCCTGGAGGACGTGGCGCACGTCGTCATCGACGAGGTCCACGAGCTCGCCGCGGCGAAGCGGGGCGCCCAGCTCACGGTCGGCCTCGAGCGCCTCCGCCGCGTCGCGGGGCCGTTCCAGCGCGTCGGCCTCTCCGCGACGGTCGGTGACCCCGAGGAGGTCGGGCGCTTCCTCGTCGGCACCGGCAAGCGCGACCCCGACCGCCCCGGCGACCGCGCGTTCGAGACGGTCGAGGTCGCGGCCGGGACGCGGACCGACGTGCGCGTCCTCGATCCGGCGATCACGGACCGCGATACCACGCTCGCCGGCGAGCTCGCGGTCGACGAGACGACCGCGAGCCACGTCCGGACGATCCGCGAGATCGTCGCCGAGAACGAGTCGACGCTGATCTTCGTCAACACGCGCCAGACCGCGGAGGCGCTCGGCTCGCGGTTCAAGACGCTCGCCGAGAACGAGCGGGAGGCCGCCGAACGCGACGGGCGGGACGACGCCGCCGACCCCACCGAGATCGAGCTCCACCACGGATCGCTCTCGAAGGAGGTCCGGGTCGACGTGGAAGACCGGTTCAAGTCGGGCGGTCTGGACGGGCTCGTCTGCACCTCCTCGATGGAGCTCGGGATCGACGTGGGGCGCGTCGACCACGTGGTCCAGTACGGGAGCCCCCGCGAGGTGGCCCGGCTGCTCCAGCGCGTCGGCCGCGCGGGCCACCGCCGCGACCTCGTCTCGGAGGGGACCGTCGTGACGCAGGGAGGCGACGACACGCTCGAAGCGATGGCCATCGCGCGGCGCGCCGGCGAGGAGCTCGTCGAGCCCGCGAACATCCACCACGGGAGCCTCGACACGGTCGCCAACCAGATCGTCGGGCTCGTGATGGACGAGGGCGAGGTCCACGCCCGGGAGGCGTACCAGACGATCACGAACGCCTACCCGTTCGCCGACCTCTCGGAGCCCGAGTTCCAGGAGGTCGTCCGCGAGCTCGACGGGAACCGCCTGCTGTGGCTCGACGAGGAGACGGACACTCTCGAAAAGTCGGGCGGCACCTGGCAGTACTTCTACGCGAACCTCTCGATGATCCCCGACGAGTCCACCTACGAGGTGTACGACATGTCCTCGCGGCGGGGTATCGGCACCCTCGACGAGCAGTTCGTCGTCAACTTCGCCGGGCCGGGCGAGACGTTCGTCCAGCGCGGCGAGATGTGGCGGATCACCGAGGTCGACGAGGAGGAGGAGCGCGTGAACGTCACGCCGATCCCCGACCCGACCGGCGAGGTCCCCTCGTGGGTGGGCCAGGAGATCCCCGTCCCGAAGCCGGTCGCCGAGGAGGTCGGCCGGATCCGAGGCGAGGCCGCGGCCGCCCTAGCGGCCGGCTCCACGCCGACGGCGGTCGCCGCCGACCTCGCCGAGCGCTACCCGACCGACGAGGAGACGGTCGCGGCCGCGCTGAAGGCGGTCGTCGACCACGTCGACGCCGGCCACCCCGTGCCGACCGACGAGCGGATCGTGATCGAGGGGAGCGCCCGCACCGTCGCGGTCAACGCCGCCTTCGGCCACGAGGTCAACGAGACGCTCGCGCGGTTGCTCGCTGCGCTCGTCGGCCAGCGCGCCGGCTCGTCCGTCGGGATGGACGTCGACCCGTACCGGATCGAGTTCGAGGTGCCGAACGGCGTCAGTCCCGGAACCTTCCGCGAGGTGCTGGAGACGACGGACCCCGACCGGCTGGAGGCGTACCTCGAACTCGCCGTGAAGAAGTCGGACGCGCTGAAGTTCACGCTCGCGCAGGTCGCGGCGAAGTTCGGCGCCGTCAAGCGGTACAAGGAGGGGCGCGGCCGATTCGGCGGCGACCGCCTGCTCGCGGCCCTCGAAGACACCCCCGTCTACGACGAGGCGCTCCGTGAGGTGTTCCACGCCGACCTCGCGGTGCCGGAGACCGCGGACCTGCTCGCGGCGCTCCAGCCGGACGACGGGGGACGGGACGGCCCGCTCGACCTCTCTATCGCCCGCGAGCGCACCCCGCTCGGCACCGCGGGTCGCTCCGCCGGCACGGAGTTCCTCGTCCCCGACAACGCCGACGCCGACGTGATCGAGACGGTCAAAGAGCGCATCCGGGACGACCGAGTGATCCTCTTTTGTCTCCACTGTACAGACTGGAAGCACACGACGAAGGTCCGGCGCGTCCGCGACCAGCCCGAGTGCCCCGAGTGCGGGTCCACCCGGGTCGCGGCACTCAACCCGTGGGACGACGAGACGGTCGCCGCGGTGCGCGCGGCCGAGAAGGACGACGAGCAGGAGCGCCGCACCGAGCGGGCGCACCGCGCCGCGAGCCTCGTCCAGACGCACGGGAAGCGGGCGGTGATAGCCCTCGCGGCGCGCGGCGTCGGGCCCCACAACGCCGCGCGGATCATCAATAAGCTCCGCGAGGATGAGGACGAGTTCTACCGCGACGTGCTCCGCCAGGAGCGCGAGTACGCGCGCACGCAGTCGTTCTGGGACTGACCAACGGCGGCCCGGACCGCGCCGAACCGCTCCCCCGTCCGGACTCCCGTTTTTAAGTTGCGGACGACCGAACCGACCGTATGGACCTCTCCGCCGCCGTCACGGCAACGACTGCGACCCTCCGTCGACGCCCCGCCGACGTCCTCCCCTTTTACCTCCTCGGCACCGCGGTGCCGGCGATCGCTCGGCTCGGCCCGTTCGCGGCGCTCGCGGGGATCTACCTCCACCTCGAACTGAACGGCCGCCTCGCCGCGGCCCGCGACTCGCTCGCCGGAGTCGAACCGCCGCCGGAGACGCAGGACCCCGAGGCGCTTCAGGCGTGGGCCGAGGGGTTGGGCCCCGCGTTCGAACCGCTGCTCACGCCGACCGTCGTGGTCCTCTTCGCCGGGGGCGTCCTCCTCGCGGTCGCCCTCTCGGTCCTCGCGTACGCCGTCGTCTCGGCCGGCCAGCTCTCGGCGGTCGCCGCGAGCCTCCGCGACGACCGCGGGCTCGTCGCCGGGATCGCGGGCGCCCGGTCCCGGTGGCTCACGTTCCTCGGGCTGTACGTCGCCGAACTCATCCTGTGGATCGGCGTGGTCGCGCTCGGATTGATCGCGGTCGGCGCGGCGTTCCTCGCGAACCCGTTCCTCGGGGCAGCGGTGGCGATCGGCGCCCTGCTCGCCGGCTTCGTTGCCCTCGCGCTCGTTCGGATCCTCTTCGCATTCGCGCCCGCGGCCGTCGTCGTCGACGACGCCGGCGTCGTCGGCGGGGTCGAGGGCGCCGGCGGCTTCGTTCGCTCGAACCCCGTCGACGCCGCCGCGTACCTCGTGGTCGCGATCGGCGCGCTGGTCGCCGTCGCGTCGGTCGCCTCCGGAATCGCGTTCGTCGGCGGGGGCCCCGTCGTCGCGCTCGCCAGCGCCGTCGTCGTCGCGCCCGCGCTCGACCTGCTGAAGACGGTCCTCTACGGCGACTACCGCGGGACGGTCGACCCCCTCTCGCCGACGGAGGCCGGCCTCCGGGCCCAGCTCGGCGGCGGCCTCCGACGCGGGTGGCGGGAGCTGCGCGGGTTCGTCCGGTCGACGCCGGGCTCCCACGCGCTCGCGCTCGGAGTGGCCGTCGGGTTCGGCGCGCTCGGGTGGGTCGCCGCCGCGCCGTTCGCGGAGATGGCCCCGACCTCGATCGAGGGTCGGATCGCCGGACAGATCCCGCCCGTAGCGGCGCTGACGTACTTCGGGAACAACTGGGGGGTCGCGATCGCGACCGCCTTCTCGGGCGTCGGGCTTGCCCTCCCCGCGCTCTCGTCGCTCGCGTTCAACGGCCTCGCGCTCGGCGCCACCGCGGCCTTGGAGGAGAACCTCTCCGCGCTCGTCGCGTTCGTGGTCCCGCACGGGATCTTCGAGATCCCCGCGCTCGTCGTCTCCGGCGCGCTCGGCGTCCGCCTCGGCGCGGTCTCGTGGCGGACGTTCCGCGGCCGCGCGAGCCGCGAGCGGTTCGCCGACGCCTTGGAGACAGCGTTCTGGGTGACCGTCGGGATCGGGATTCTGATCACCGTCGCCGCCGTTATCGAGGGGTTCGTCAGTCCGTACTACTGGCGGCCGTTCCTCTAGCTCGCGACCGAGCGGCGACCCGTCTGCGGGCGTCCGGCCGCAGAGGCGCCGGCCCGCCCGCAGCCTTATTACCGCGCGGGCGAAGCGTCAGTATGCGACCGCTCGTTGCCGTCATCCTCGTCGGCGTCCCGCTCATGTGGCTCGTCGGCTTCGCCGCCTACGCGTACGTCGACGCGCCCAAGTACGGAATGGACCCGCGCAAGTGGGCGCTCATCTCGTTCGTCGTCCCGCTGTTCGGCTTCTTCGCGTACGTCTTCGAGCGGGGTGAGCGCGACTACGACCCGGACACCGACCCGTACGCCGGCGGGAGCGACGAGCGGACCGGCGGCTTCGCCGTCCACGAGTCGCGGCAGGGCGAAGAGCGGCTCGGCCCGGCGGGGACGGAGGCGGACGACGGTGACGACGCGGACGACGAGTGGAACGACCCGGACAGCGTCGACCTCTGACGGGACGATCGGGACAGGCCCCGGTCAGTACCGAGACGGCGGTGAGTGAGACGGTACGTAATCACCGATGAGGCTGGGGAGGTGTGCGATGCTGTGTAGTGCCGTACTGGGCGGGGCGGGAGTCAAAAGGGC
>NZ_NEWJ01000013.1:0-50150 GCF_002135045.1 Halorubrum sp. SD683 | reverse complement strand
GGCGGCGGGCAGGGGCCGCGCGGGCCGGGTCGGCGAGATCGACGAGATCGCGGCCGGGATAGACGGGATCGCGGAGGAGGCCAACCTGCTCGCGCGGAACGCCGCCATCGAGGCGGCGCGCGCCGACGGCTCCGGCGACGGGTTCGCGGTCGTCGCCGACGAGGTGAAGGCGCTCGCCGAGGAGACGCGCGAGTCGGCGGGGGAGATCTCCGGGCGGATCGAGGAGGTCCAGACCGCGTCGGCGGAGACCGCCGCCGACGCCGAGGCGATGGAGGCCCAGGTAGCCGAGGGGGTCGAGACGATCGAGTCGACGCTGCGGGAGTTCGAGGGCGTCGTCGAGGACGTGACGAGCGTCGACGAGACGGTCCAAGAGATCAGCGACGCGACCGACGACCAGGCGCGCACCACGCAGGAGGTCGTCGACATGGTCGACGGCGTCGCCTCTGTGAGCCGACAGACCGCGACCGAGGCGGAGACCGTCGCGGCCGCGGCCGAGGAGCAGACCGCGACCGTCTCCGAGGTGACCGGCCGGGTCCACACGCTCTCGGACCGGTCCGACGACCTGTTGGCGCGGCTGAACGAGTTCGAGGTTCCCGACGGGGGCGACGGTGACGAAACCGTCGACGGTCCGGGGGCCGGCGCCGAGGTGCGGTCGGCGACGGGCGCCGACGACGACTGAGGACGCGGTCGGCGATCGGTGCTGACGACGACTGAGGACGCGGTCGGCGATCGGTGCTGACGACGACTGAGGACGGTCTGGGCGCGACGAGGTCGGCGACCGGCGCCGCCGACTACTCCGAGCGCCCGCGTCCGCCGAGCGAGGGCAGGTTCACGCCGATCTCACCGAGCAGCGCGCCGACGGCGGCGTAGCCCAGCGCGCCGACGGAAGCGATAATCAGGACCTGTCCGACGAGGACGAGCAGCGCCGACAGCGGGTCGCCGGCGCCGAGGATGAGGTCGTTCAGGAAGATGTCGACGAACCGCCCGACGTCGCCGACCAGCCGGGAGACGAAGTCGATGAGCGCCATCATGAGTCACGCTTGTACCGGGGGGTACTTGGGTGTTGAGTTCGCGGCGGGACCTCGATCGCTCCGGAACTACGCCTCCGAACACGGCTCCGACGAGTCGTCGTCGCGCGCGTACCGCAGCGCCCAGGCGATCAGGACGCCCTGAAACGGCAGGCGGGCCAGCGCCGCGAGCCGCGCCGGAGCGACGAGTCGGTCCGGGAGGAGGTCGTCGAGGGTGTCGCGCCGGGCGAGGTGGACGTTCGCCGGAAACACGGCGAGGAGGAGGGCGACGATCCCCCACGCGGACGGGCGCCGCGTCCGCGGTATCGCGACGCCGACCCCGAGGAGTATCTCGGCGATCCCGGAGAGGTACACCAGCCCGACGGGCCGGGGGAACGACGGCGGGATCGCCTCCGCGAACCGATCCGGGATCAGGAAGTGGGCGACCCCGGCGGTAACGTACGCCGCGCCCATGAGGGGCGCGAGCGAGCGTTCGGCGGCGTCCGACTCGACGGGATCGGGCCGTCGGCGCGCGGGCTGTGCGTCTGCGGCGTGGGACCGGTCGGCGTCGGCCATCGGTCCGACGCACGCACCGGACGCGTATCAGTCCTCCCCGACGGCCGCGGCGGGCCGTATCGGTGCGCGCGGTGCGGCCGAGGGTTCCGGGAACCGAACCCCTTACGAGCGGGCGAGCCCAACGGCGTGGTAATGAACACGTTGTTCTGGGTGCTGACGGGGGTCCTCGCGTACTCCGCGGTCGCGATGTGGCTGCGGAACGAGGGGATCCTCCCGGACGCGGTCAGGATCTCCGGACCGGTGTTGACGCTCCGGACCCTCCGCGGGCGCGCCTTCCTCGGCCGACTGGCGGCGCCGAAGCGGTTCTGGCGCGCGGTCGCCAACCTCGGCCTCGGCGGGGCCTTAGTGGCGATGGTGGCGTCGTTCGTGCTCATCCTCTCGTCGGCGATGTCGGCGTTCACGAACGCACAGCCCGCCGCGATCCAGCAGCCGCAGAACTTCCTCATCATCCCCGGCGTCAACGACTTCCTTCCCCTGTCGGTCGCGCCGGAGATCGTCGCCGGGCTCGGAGCCGCGATGGTGATCCACGAGGGGGCACACGGGCTCCTCTGCCGGGTCGAGGGCATCGACATCGACTCGATGGGACTCGTCTTCTTCGCGCTGCTCCCGGTGGGCGCGTTCGTCGAACCGGACGAGGAGGCGACGCAGGATGCGTCTCGCGGCGCGCGCGCACGGATGTTCGCTGCCGGCGTCACCGCGAACACCGTCCTCACGATCGTCGTCTTCGCGCTCCTCTTCGGCCCCGTGGTCGGCGCCATCTCGCCCGCGGCGGGCTACGCGGTCGGCGAGGTCAACCCCGGCTCCCCGGCGGCCGCGGCCGACATCTCGCAGGGCGACCGGGTCGTCGAGGTCGCCGGAACGCCGATCGAGACGAGCGCCGAGTTCGAGTCGGCGATCGCCGACGCCGGCGACTCGGTTGCGCTCACAGTCGACGACGGCGACGCGCGGGAGACGGTGCGGGTCGACCGCGAGCTACAGGTGGTCGGGTCCGCCGGCGGCAACCCCCTCGGCGTGAGGATCGAGGGCGCACCGGTGACGATCGCGGCGGTGAACGGCGAGCCGGTCGCGACCGAGTCGGACCTCTTCGCCGCGGTCGGCGACGACGAGCGCGCCGCGCTGACGGTGACCGGCAACGCGACCGTCGTCGACCAGGTCCGCGACGCGCCCGGCGCCGAGGACGCCTCGGGCGTCGAAACGGCCGACGGCGAGGCCGCAGTCACCGTCCCGGACGTGTCGATCGGCGCGTACGTCGTCGGCGTTCAGGAGGACGGGCCGATTCACGACGCGGGCGCCGCCCTCGGCGAGCCGCTGACGATCGTCTCGGTCGACGGCGAGCGCGTCGTCGACAACGGGGCGCTCTCCGCGGTCCTCGGCGAGCGCGAGCCGGGGGAGACCGTCCCCGTCACCGTCTACGACGCTGACGGCGAACGCGACACGTACGAGGTCGAACTCGACGCCCACCCGAACCGCGACGGCGGCTTCGTCGGCGTCAGCGTCTTCCCCGGGACGAGCGGGCTCGCGCTCGACGACGTGGGCGTCACCGAGTACCCCGCCGGCGCGTACCTCGAACTGCTCGGCGGCGACGGGGGCGAGGGGACCGCCGGCGGCGTCCCGCTCGGCGGGGTCACCGACTCGCCGCTCGGCTTGGTGTTCGTCGCGCTCATCCTGCCGCTCGGCAGCCTGTTCGGGCTCCCGTTCAACTTCGCGGGGTTCACCGGCGACCTGACCAACTTTTTCGTTGTCGAGGGGCCGCTCGCGGTGCTCGGCGGCGGGACGTTCCTGCTCGCGAACCTCCTGTTCTGGTCGGGGTGGATCAACATCCAGCTGGCGCTGTTCAACTGCCTGCCGGCGTTCCCGCTCGACGGCGGCCGCATCCTCCGGATGGTCGCCGAGGCGGTGATCAGCCGGGTCCCGATCAGCGACCGGCACGCCGCGGTGCGGACGATCACGGTCTCGTCCGGCCTCGTCATGCTGACCGGACTGATCGCGATGATCTTCGGCAACCAGATCCTCACGGCGCTCGGGCTGATCTGAGGCCCGGCGCCACGTCTCGGCCGATGGCGGAGCTGTTCGGCTGCGGGCGGCCGCGCGGCTCGGAAAGGCTCAACTCCCGGCCCGCCGAAGGCGGCGTATGCGCGCCCCGCTCGCGGCCGCCGCGCTCGTCGCGCTCGGCGTCCTCCTGATGGCGAACCCGCTGTTCCTCCCGGTCTCGGTCGGCGAGGCCGACCCGGCCTACACCCACACTGTTCGGTCGGTGACCGCCGGGTCGTCGGTGGGTCTCGACGCTCCGACCGACGAAGGTCTCGACGACTCGAACGCCGTCGTCGCGTACGCCGACCTCGACCCCGCCGCCCGCGCGGCGTTCGACCGCGCCCGCGACGCCCCCGAGGGCGCGTTCGGCGTCGAGAGCCCCGACGAGCGCGTCGACTCGCTGTCGTACCCGACCGACCCGACGCTCGGCGACGGACTGCTGATCGTCGAGCTCGACGGCGAGCGGTACGAGTTCTGGACCCGGACCGTCGAGCGCGAGCCGGGCGCCGTCGTCGCCCAGCGGGTCGTCCTCCAGCCGGTGGCGTTCCTCGGCGGCTTCCTCGCGGTCGTCGCCGGGGCCGCGGTCGGGCTACGGGAGCGGCTCGGCGAGGGGTGACGGGTCGGTGTCACGGCCACGACGGCGACGTACGAACCCAGAGCGCGACCCGTCGACCACAGAGGGCGACCTCACTTCCCGGCCGTCGGCGTCGGTTGACCGACGGGCTTCGGCGCGCTGCCGGCCTCGATCGCCCGACGGGTCGACTCACCGATCTCGACGAGGTGACACAGGGGGTTCCCGGGGTAGACGACCGGGTTCTCCAGCAGGCCGATCAGGAGCCCGGTGAACGGGGCCTCCACCGCGACCGCGTCCTCCTTGAACGGGTTGGTGATCGTCGCGATGCGCTCGCCCTCGCGGACGAGCGAGCCGCTCTCGAAGTGGGTGTCGACGATGCCGCCGGAGTCGGCGCGCAGCCACGTCTTCTCGCCCGCCCCGGCGACAACGGTGCGCCAGCCGGGCCAGCGAACCGTGTCGGTCTCCAGGAGTCCGTACTCCGCGAAGACGGATTTGACGCCGTCGAGCGCGTCGTCGATGAGCGGGCGCTGGAACCGGTGGGCCTCCCCCATCTCGATCGTGATCGTGGGGATGTCGGCGTCGGTCGCCTCGCCGCGGAGCGTGCCGCTCGGCCCGTCGCTGTCGATGATCACCTTCGAGCCGAACGCCATCGCGAGCCGGTACACCGACTCGTCGGTCATGTCCGCGCGGACGTGGAGCATGTTCGTCCGGCCGCGGGTGGAGGTGTGGAAGTCGAGCCCGAAGTCGCACGGCGCGATGAAGTTCTCGTAGATCCGGTGGGCCATCCGCTTCGAGCTGGTCGACCCGGGCTTCCCGGGGAACGACCGGTTCAGGTCGCGGTCGTAGACGGGGAGGTATCGCTGCTGGGCGAGGAAGCCGGGCACGTTGAGGACGGGGAGACAGACGAGCGTGCCCGAAAGCGCCGAGAGGTCCCACTCGTGGGCGACCTCGCGGACGACCTCGATTCCGTTGAGTTCGTCGCCGTGGGCGGCCGCGGTCAGGAAGGCGGTCGGCCCGTCGCGCTCCCCGTTGACGATCGTGACCGGGATACGGACGGGGTCGCCGAGGTACGTCTCGCTGATGCCGTAGCGGATGTTCTGCGTTTCGCCGGGCGGCACCGCCCCGCCGTTGTACGTGAACGCCCGGTCCTCGCTCATGGCAGACCGGAGCGCGGCGTCGGGTATATATATGGCGACCCGGAGACTCCGGATCTCGTCCGGCCGAAACGATCGGGGCGTCTTTTACGTCGGCCCGCGCAGTGAGAGGTATGAGTTCGGACTCGGTTCGGGTGGGAGTGTTGTCGCTGCACAACAGCAAGGAGACGAAGGCGATCTGTAACGCCGTCGAGGATCTCGGCCACGAGCCGGTGTGGCTCCGCGAGGAGAACGCCGCGGTGAGCGTCGAGGACGGCGAGGTGGCGGTCGAGCCCGCGGTCGACGTGATCGCGAACCGCCTGCTCTTATCGAACACCGACCAGCCCGCGGAGCTGCTCGGGTTGGCGGCGACGTTCGAGCGCATCCGGCCGATGCTGAACGAGCCGAACGCGGTGCTGGCGTCGATCCACAAGTTCGCGACGGCGGCGACGCTCGCCGACTGGAACATCCGCGTGCCCGACGCGCTGCTCGCGCTGTCGAACGACCGCCTCAACGAGGGCCGCGAGCGGTTCGGCGACGTGGGCGTGTATAAGACCGCGATCGGCACCCACGGCGGCGGGACGTGGAAGGTCGACCTGACCGAGCGCGTGAACCCGAAGGTCGGCAACCGGCAGGCGTTCCTCCAGCGGCTCATCGACCGCGACGACGAGAAGCACCGCGACCTGCGGGTGTACGTCGTCGGCGACGAGATCGTCGGGTCGATGTACCGCTACGCGCCCGAGGGCGACTGGCGCACCAACGTCGCGCTGGGCGGCGCGGTGGAGGACGCCACCGACGACATGCCGCAGGAGGCCGCCGACACCGCCCTCTACGCGGCCGAGGTGATGGGGCTCGACTACGCCGGCGTCGACCTCGTCGAGGGGTACGACGGCTGGTACGTCCTCGAAGTGAACCCCACGGCCGGGTTCAAGGGGCTGTTCGAGGCGACCGGCACCAGCCCGGCCCCGCACATCGCGAAGCTGGCGATCGAGACGGTCGGCGGCGAGGTCGAGGACGAGGCGGTCGAGCGCGTCGCCGCGACCCTCGACGACTCGCGGCCGTCCTGCGCGCCCGCGCCGAAGCCGACCCCCTCCGAGCAGCCCGACATCGGCTACATCGAGGAGGTCGTCGTCACGGGCACCTCCGGCTCGACGCAGGCGCTCGCGAAGTCGGACACGGGCGCGACCCGGACGAGCATCGACACCCAGTTGGCCGCCGAGATCGGTGCGGGTCCGATCAAGAGCATGACCCGGGTCAAGTCGGGCAGCGTGAAGGGCGGGAAGGCCCGGCCGGTCGTCGACCTCGTCATCGGTATCGGCGGCAACCAGCACACCGTCACCGCGAGCGTCGAGGACCGCGAGCACATGGAGTACCCGCTGCTGCTCGGCCGCGACATCCTCACCGACTACCGGGTCGACGTGCGGCGGCGCGCCGACAGAGACGAGGCCGAGCGCGACGAGGCGGGCGAAATCCTCGAAGAGGAGGAGTAGACCCGTCCGGCGCCGCCGAAATCTGGCTCACGCGCGTCTGACAAAAGTATAAGACCGAGGCTGTCGAGGACACGACACATGGTGAAGAGCACGGTCCGGTTTCCCGAGTCGGTGGTCGAGGAGATCGAATCGCTCGTCGACGAGGGGCAGTTCGAGAGCAAGTCGGAGTTCTACCGCTTCTCGGCCGACTACGTGCTCTCCCGGACCCTCGACGAGTACAACCCGGAGACGATCGACTACGAGGCGATCGAGTCCGAGGTGATCCCGGACGCGGACCGGACGCTGGGCGCGGACGAGGAGACCGACGGCCCCCCGTTCTTCGAGTCCGTCGCGTTCGTGCGGAAGCTCGCGCTCCGGGAGAAGTTCAGCGACGCCGAGGACTTCATCGACCACCAGTACGTCCCCGGTGATCGGCACGCGGTCCTCTTAGAAGAGATCCTCCGGCTGTACCGCGAGGACGCGGCGAGCGGTGACCGAGCCCCGGCCGGCGACCCCGAGCCCGAACCGGAGCAGTCGACCCGGACCCGATAGCTCGGCCCGTCGTTCCTCGACGAGAGCGCGGTCAGGACTCGTACTCGGCCCAGATGTATCGCGTCCCGTAGCTCCGGTACGGGCGCCACGCCTCGGCGATCTCGCGCATCTCCGCGCGCGACAGCGATTCCCCACCGTTGTACACCAGCTCGATCCCTTTCCGAACCGCCAGGTCGCCGAGCGGGAGCACGTCCTCGCGCCCGAGCGCGAAGACGAGGTACATCCTCGCGGTCCACTCGCCGACGCCCGTGATCTCGGTGAGCCGGTCGACGACCGCCTCGTCGCTTACGCCCGCCAACTCCTCGCGCGTGAGGTCGCGCTCGTCGTCGCGAAACGCGGCGGCGGCGTTGCGCAGGTAGTCGACCTTCGTGCCGCTGAGCCCGGCCTCGCGCAGGGCCGCCTCGTCGGCCGCGAGGACGCGCTCCGGGGTCGGGTCGCCGCCCACGACTTCCACGAACCGCTCGTGGATGGCCGCCGCAGAGGCGGTCGAGAGCTGCTGGTTCACGATCGAGGTACAGAGCCGCGCGAACTCGTCGTCCGCGGGCGCGACGTCGAGGGGCCCGTGTCGGTCGACGAGCGTCGCCATCGTCGGGTCCTCGCGGAGGACCTCGATCACCGGGTCGTCTACGTCCGCGGCCGGACCGCCACTCTTCGCCGCTGGCCCGTCAGCGTCCGCGGCCGGGTCGATCGTTCCGTCGACGCGGTCGTCCATACCGAAGCGAGGGACCGCACGGAGGAGTACGTTCGGTTCCGGACCGGTCCGCGCGGCCTCTCACACCCCGCGTCGAGCGCTCGTGCTCGTCTCAGTCCCTCACACCCCGCGTCGACCGTTCGTGCTCGTCTCAGTCCCTCGCACCCCGCGTCGAGCCGCCGCCGACCCACCCGAATAAACTTACAGTTTGTTTTACGTTTGGAAGATGAAAACGTTCAACCATGACGGTTCCGACTCTCAGGTATGCAGCTCGAAGACGTCCAGCGCGTGACGGTGCTCGGCGCCGGGAACATGGGCCACGGTATCGCTGAAGTGGCCGCTCTCGCCGGCTACGACGTGTCGCTCCGCGACATCAACGATGAGCTCGTCCAGAACGGGTACGACCAGATCGAGTGGTCGCTCGGCAAGCTCGCGGAGAAGGACCGAATCGGCGACGACGAGGCGGACGCCGCGCTCGACCGCGTCGACGCGTTCGTCGACCTCGAGGACGCGCTCGACGGCGCCGACGTCGTCGTCGAGGTCGTCCCCGAGAAGATGGCCATCAAGAAGGACGTGTACGACGACGTGGTCGAGTACGCGCCCGACGAGGCCGTCTTCGCCACCAACACCTCCAGCCTCTCTATCACCGAGCTGTCGGAGGTGACGGACCGCCCCGAGCGCTTCTGCGGGATGCACTTCTTCAACCCGCCGGTGCGGATGGACTTGGTCGAGGTCATCTCCGGGGAGCACTCGAGCGAGGAGACGCTCGACCTGATCGAGGGGCTCGCCGAGTCGATGGGGAAGACGCCCGTCCGGGTCCGGAAGGACAGCCCCGGGTTCATCGTCAACCGCATCCTCGTCCCCCTGATGAACGAGGCGGCGTGGATCGTCGAGTCCGGCGACGCGACGATGGAGGCGGTCGACTCCACGACGAAGTTCGACATGGGCCTCCCGATGGGGTCGTTCGAGCTCGCCGACCAGGTCGGCATCGACGTGGGCTACCACGTGCTGGAGTACATGTACGAGGTCCTCGGCGACGCCTACCGCCCCTGCCCGCTGCTCGGCGAGAAGGTCGAGGCGGAGGACCTCGGCAAGAAGACCGGCAAGGGATTCTACGACTACGAGGACGGCGACGGCGCGCAGATCCCGAGCGACGCGCTCGACGACGACGTGCGCCGCCGCCTGCTCGCGGTGATGGCCAACGAGACGGCCGGCCTGATCGGCAACGACGTGGCCGACGCCGACGACATCGACGAGGCGGTCAAGCTCGGCGCGGGCTTCCCCGACGGCCCGGCAAAGCTCGCTGACGAAGAGGGGCTCGACGCGCTGGTCGAGACGCTCGACGCCCTCGCGGAGGAGACCGGCGAGGAGCGCTACGAGGCGACCGACTACCTGCGCGAGGCGGCCGAGTCGGGCGGCTTCCGCGGCGACGGAGCCGACGGCGACGCGGAGAGCGGCCCGGCGTTCGACGTGCTGAACGTCGACGTTGACGCCGACGCGCGGGTCGGGCACGTCGAGATCGACCGCCCGCACCGGATGAACACGATCAGCGGCGACGTGCTCGACGAGCTCGCCGACGCGATCGACCTGCTCGACGGCGACGACGACGTGCGGGCGATCCTCCTCTCCGGCGCGGGCGACCGCGCCTTCTCCGCCGGCGCGGACGTCCAGAGTATGGCCGCGGGCGGCGCGGACCCGATCCACGCCGTCGAGCTCTCGCGGCAGGGTCAACAGACGTTCGGCAAGCTCGAGGAGTCGGACAAGCCCGTCATCGCCGCCATCGACGGCTACTGCCTCGGCGGCGGGATGGAGCTCGCGACCGCGGCAGACATGCGGATCGCCTCCGAGCGCTCCGAGCTCGGCCAGCCCGAACTCGACCTCGGCCTGCTCCCGGGTTGGGGCGGCACGCAGCGGCTCGCGCGCGTCGTCGGCGAGGGGCGCGCGAAGGAGATCATCCTCACCGCCGACCGCTACGACGCCGAGACGATGGCCGACTACGGCTTCGTCAACGAGGTCGTGCCGGGCGACGAGCTCGACGACCGGGCGCAGGAGCTGGCCGAGCAGCTCGCGGGCGGCCCGCCGATCGCCCAGAAGTACACGAAGCGCGCCATCCACGCCGGCCGCACCGACAACGAGGCCGGCCTCGAAGTCGAGGCGATGGGCTTCGGCCACGTCATGAACACCGACGACCTCATCGAGGGCGTCACGGCGTTCATGGGCGACGGCGAACCCGAGTTCGAAGGGAAGTAACGAGGGCTCGGCTGCTCACTCGGTGAGCCGCGCGGCGAAGAACGTCCAGCGCGCGTCCTCGCCGTCGGCGAGCGAGTCGTCGACGGTCGATTCCCGCTCGATTACGAAGCCGGCGTTCCGGAGCTGCCGCCGAGTCGCCTCCGCGCCCGCGATGTGCCACTGCATCTCGACGCCGGTGTCGAGCCAGTCCGGGTTCTCGCCGTTCCACGGCTCCGGTCCCTCGGAACAGAGGAGCCGTCCCCCGTCGCCGAGGACGCGGGCGAACTCGTCGACGACGGCCTGGTGACGCCCCTCCGGAACGTGGATTAGCGAGTGGTACGCCGTCACCGCGTCGAAGGCGCCGTCGCGGAACGGGAGCGCGACGAGGTCACCCTGCGCGAGCGGCGCTCCGGGGACGTTCTCGGCGGCCAGCGCCAGTTGGGTGCGCGAGATGTCCGCTCCGACGGCGGTCCCGGAGTCGTTCAGCGCTCGGAGCACGGGCGTGCCCTGCCCGCAGCCGGCGTCGAGGACCCGCGCGTCCGGCGGCAGCGACTCACGGAAGCGGTCGAGGACCGCTCGTCCGCGGCTGTCCTCGACGCGGTCGGCCGCGTACGCCGTCGCGAGTTCGTCGTACCCCCGGCGGACGACGTTCCTGTCGACCATGTGCGGGGACATTCGCGACGGGCTGTTGAACGCTTCGGTCGGCGCGGTCTCGTGGCCCCCCGGAGTATTCGGTGCCGTCCGGTGCCCGTCCGGGACCGATCACAGCGGCGTGTCGGCCGCCGCGGCCACCTGTCTACTGACGCTGCCGACGAGGTACGCGACCGCGGCGACGAAGAGGACGACACCGACCACACTCGACACGCCGGGGAGCGCGGCCTCGACGAACGCGGGGAGCGTCGTCGCCCCGGACACCGGGAGGAGGAGGACCGCGACGCCCCGGCGGACGGACCGTTTCGCGGATGGCTCTGCCATGGCGTCGGCCGACGGAACGCGGAGAATAAAGTGGTTATCGGTCGGCGGCCGGCGCGCTTAGACGTACCCTTCCTCGACGAGCAGCTCGCCGTTGAGCAGCGAGGCGCCCGCCGCGCCGCGGATCGTGTTGTGTGCGAGGCAGTTGTACTTCGCGCCGGCGTCGGTGGTCTGGACGCCGCCGGCGACGATTCCCATCCCGTCGGCGTACGTGCGGTCGAGGCGGGGCTGCGGACGCTCGGGCTCGTCGTCGCCGAACACCTTGATGAGCTGTTCGGGCGAGCTTGGGAGGTCGCCGACGCCCTCGAACGAGCGCATCGCCTCGCGGAGGTCCGCCGGCGCGGGGTCCTCGGCGAACTCGGCGAAGACGTTCTCCAGGTGGCCGTCGAGCGTGGGGATCCGGTTACACGAGGCGGCCACGTCGGCGTCGTGGAGGGAGACCTCGGCGCCGTCGAACTCGCCGAGCAGCTTGCGCGACTCCGTCTCCATCTTGTCCTCCTCGCCGCCGATGTGGGGGATGGCGTTGTCGAGGATCTCCATCGAAGTGACGCCGGAGTAGCCGGCGCCGGAGACCGCCTGAAGCGTCGAGACCCGGACGCTTTCGAGGCCGAACTCGTCGATCGCCGCGAGCGTCGGCACCATCGTGATCGTCGAGCAGTTCGGGTTCTTCACGAGGGCGCCGTCCCAGCCCCGCTCGTCGCGCTGGACCTCGATGAGCCCGAGGTGGTCGGGGTTGATCTCGGGGATCGTGAGCGGGACGTCCGCCGCCATGCGGTCGTTCGAGGAGTTCGAGGAGACGACGTATCCGGCATCGAGGAACTCGGGCTCGACCTCGGCCGCGACGCCCGACGGGAGCGAGGAAAAGAGGAGGTCGACGTCGTCGTCCGCGACCCCGGCGGGGCTCGTCTCGGCGACCTCCATCTCGGCGACGCCCTCCGGAATCGGGGTGTCGACGCGCCACTTGGCCGCCTCGCGGTAGGTCTTGCCCGCGCTCTCCGCGCTCGCGGTGACCGCGGCGAGCTCGAAGGTCGGGTGGTCGTCGAGCAACTGGATGAACCGCTGGCCGACCGCGCCGGTGGCACCGAGGATGCCGACTCGTACTGACATTGCGCGTGGGTCCGTGACAGGGACGTAAGTGCGTTCGGATAGCCGTCGATACCGCCGAACGCGGCCGGCGATTCGGCCTGACGGTCGGTCCGACTATGATGCGTCGGCGACCGCGGCGCGTTCCCAACGAACCGTCGCCGACCGGCGCGGTCCGGGAGATATTCGCCGATCCGGCAGGAACGTTCCGTTCTGGGCGTCAGGTGCGTTCGAAGCACGCCCAAGTTCGACGGGTTCTCGCTCGTCCCGACCCTGTCCGCCGCCACGCTGGCGAGCGTCACCCACGAGACGGCCCGCTCGCTCTCCTTCGGCATCCGGCCGGAAGTCGTGAGCCTCTCACCCGACCGTTTAACCGCGCGCGACGGCTATCCGAACGTGCGCGCCCCTAGTCCCCGCCCGAGTACTCCCCGATGGGAGCGATGACAGCGCGGAGAACCCAGGCGCGTGACACCGGTCGCGAACGCGACCCGCCCGTCGCCGCGCAGGCGACCGCCCGCCACGAGGGTTTCCCGGTCGACGCGGCACGCCGCCGGAGATGAGACCGGTCGTTAGTGTCGCGGGCGACATTCCGACGCTCGACAGCGGCGCCGCAACGCACAACCCCTCGCGCGCCGAAGGCCCGACATGTCGAACACCCGCGGCGCCGGCCCCGCCGTCACTCTCGTCCGCAACGCCACGGCGCTCGCGACCGTGGACGGGACGACGTTCCTCGTCGATCCGCTGTTCGCGTCCGAAGGCACGCTTCCGCCGATCGACAACACCCCGAACGACCGGCGCAACCCGCTCGTCCCGCTTCCCGACGTCGACCTGTCGCACGACGCGGTGATCGTCACCCACCGCCACCCGGATCACTTCGACGACGCGGCCGCGGAGCGACTCGACGCCGACGTGCCGCTGTTCTGTCAGCCCGCGGAGGCGGACGCGTTCGTCGAGGACGGCTTCACCGACGTGCGACCGGTCGAGGAGACGGCGTCGTTCGACGGCGTCGCGCTCCGCCGAACCCCGGGCCGTCACGGACACGGGGAACTTGCCGAGCAGATGGGTCCGGTCTCCGGGTTCCTGCTTGACGGCGACGAGACGCTGTACCTCGCCGGCGACACGGTCTGGTACGACCCGGTCGCGGAGACGCTGGCGGAGTTCGACCCCGACGCCGTCGTGCTCAACGGCGGCGCGGCGCGGTTCAACCACGGCGAACCGATCACGATGGGCGTCGAGGACGTCGCGGCCGTGCGCGAGGCCACCGACGCTCCGGTCGCCGTGGTCCACATGGAGGCGATCAACCACTGCCTGCTCTCGCGCGAGGAACTCCGGGCGGAGACGGCGGACGTGCTGATCCCGGAAGACGGCGAGCGGATCGAGTTCTGACCGGCGCCTCGATCACCGCTTCAATTCGCTACGGAGCCTCGCGGCTCGCGATACCGCTCACCGCGAGAAGGTCCGGGTGCGAGAATCGAACCCGGGCGAGACGCGCTCCGCTCGTCTCGCATGATTCAATCTCGCCTTCCGGACTTTTCGCTCCTCACTCCGTTCGTCGGAAAAGGTCCGGGTGCGAGAATCGAACCCGCGTCTCAGCCTCCACAAGGCTGAAGGATAGTCCACTACCCTAACCCGGACACGCGTCGTCAAGTACCCCGCTTCGATAAATAACGGTTACGACTCCCGGACGGGCGTGTGACGCGATGTCGTTCGAACCGCCGACGGTCTCCCGATCACCGCGTCGCTTTTGAGGGCTGCGGGCGTACAAATCGCTAACTGTGGCCTTTACCGACAAGATCTACGTGAAGAACCACCGGCAGCTCGCCTCCCAGCTGGAGGCGAACATCCCGAAGGGGGCGTTCGCCGGCGCCACCCTCGACCTGCTGTTCACCGGCGACGGCCTCTCGAAGCTCGACGAGACGACCCGCGACCGCGTCCTCGACTTCGCCGAGGACTTCCTCGACTGCGACTGCGATTCGAACCCGTACTGCGGCTGCCCCGAGGAGAAGTTCATGCGCTATGTCCTCGAACTGCGCGCCGAGGGGCTCGGCCCGCAGGCCATCGTCGACGTGATGACCGACGATTACATGGTGTACGCGTACACCGGCGACGTGCTCTCGTTCCTCGACAACTCCGTCCGGAAGCTGGAGGCGATCGAGACGCTCGCGGACGTCGACGGCAACGAAGAAATGTCCGAGCGGGCGCGGCGGGCGAAGCGAGAGCTGTCCGGGTAGCGGTCGCGTACCGGGGGACGCTCGACCGCCTCGACCGTCCGTCGCCGCCTGTCGACCCGTGCGCCCTTCTCGATCGCGAGGAGCGGCCGAACGGTCTAAGTGCGCGCGCGCCCGAAATCGGCTAATGAGTCTTCGGCCCGCGTGGCTAACGTTCAGGCGATACGCGGCGGCGACGACGGGGATGACGCTCGTCCTCTTCTCGCTCGGCGTCTACACCGCGGCGACCGGCTCCGGGCTGGCGTGTCAGGCCCAGTGGCCGCTGTGTTCCGACCAGCTCATCCCGGCGCTCACGATCAACCCCGACTTCATCGAGTGGTTCCACCGGGCGTGGGCGATGGTCACCGGCTTCCTCATCATCGGCGTCGCCGGGTGGACGTGGCTCGGGTCCGGGTTCGAGCGCCGGACCAAGCTGGCGGCGACGCTGGCGGTCGCTATCTTACCGCTCCAGATCACCGTCGGCGCGATCACCGTCACCCTCAGCGGGCTCATCCCGGGCGGGTACACGGTATCCACGCACGCGGCGCACCTGTCCGTGGCGCTGATCATCTTCACGCTGCTCGGGCTGGCGACGATCTGGGGCGGCGGGCGCGGGAACGCGCGACTGCTCCGGGCGGCCGCGGGAATCGCCGTCGCCGGTATCGTCGCCAGCGCGGTCTTCTCGCGGGCGGTCCCGTTCCTCACCTACGCGCCGCCCGCGCAGGCCGCCTTCTACATCACCGGGCTCGCCGGACACCTCGGGCTCGTCGCGGCCGTCGCGTACGCGACGGAGGCGGTCCGGGGCGGGTACGACGAGCTCGACGCCGGGACGGCCAACACCGTTCGCGCGTTGGCGGCCGGGTCGTTGGCCGCGCTCGTGGGCACGCTGCTGCTCGGCCGGGACCTCGTGTTGTACACCGCGACGTGGCAGCAGATCAACCTCGCCGTCTTGGCCGTCGCCGTCGCGCTCGCCGCGGGCGCGGCGTGGACCCTCCGCGGCGCCGACGAGATGCGCGACGGGAGCGTCCCGATCGGCGGCGACTGATCGGGCCGCTCGCCGTCGGGTCGCGCCCCCGAACGGAGCGGCGTCTCTCCTGAACGACCCTGTCGAACCCCCGCAGTTCGGCAAATATTGCTATCTCGCGGCCGAAACGTTGAAATCGTGATCAACCGAGAAACGGTGTATGGACGAAACCCGTTCTGTGAACCGGCGACAGTACCTGACCGCGGTCGGCGCGAGCGGACTGGCGGCCACCGCCGGCTGTATCGGCGGCGGCGGCGGGGGCGGTGAGACGATCACCATCGGCTCCGACATCCCATACGCGCCCTTCGAGTACCGCAACGAGGCGGGCGACCTCATCGGATTCGACGTCGAGATCGCCGAGGCCGTGTTCGGCGAGCAGCTCGACATGGACTACGAGTTCCAGGAGACCTCCTTCGACGGGATCATCGCGTCGCTGAACAACGCGAACTTCCGCGTCATCATGAGCGCGATGACGATCAACGAGTCGCGCGCCGAGCGGGTCGACTTCTCGGACCCGTACTTCACCGCGTACCAGACCGTCCTCCTCTTGGAGGGCAGCGACATCGGCTCCCGCGAGGACCTCCAGGGCACGTCCGTCGGCGTCCAGCGCGGGACGACCGGCGAGGCCGCCGCCGAGGACCTCCAAGAGGAGTTCGGCGGCGACCTCCAGATCGAGAGCTACGACCAGATCAACGGCGCGTTCGACGCGCTGCTCAACAATCAGGTGGACGCGGTCATCAACGACAACACCGTGAGCGCCTCGTTCGCCGCGGAGAACGAGGAGGTCGTCTTCCTCGAGGGAGACGGGGTCGCGGCCGACCGCGACGACGCGCCGCCGTACCTCACGCTGACGATCGAGGAGTACGGGATCGCGTTCCGGCAGGACGACGACGACTTCCGAGAGGAGGTCAACGGGGCCCTCGCGACGATCCGCGAGAACGGGACGTACGAGGAGATCTACAACGAGTACTTCGACGGCTGAGTCTCCGGACCTCGCCGTCTCTACCTGATATCACATGGCAACACAGACAGAATCGGAGTCGAGCGGCGGCGGCGTACTGATGCGCGACCGGCTGGTGAAGCGGGTCGGCGAGGTGGCCGCCGGGGGGTTCGTGCTGGCCATCGGGGGACTGTTGGCCTGGATCCTTTCGACGCAGGTCGACTACAGCCTGCTCGCCTCGCCGCTCATCGCGCGGCGGTTCGCGGAGGCGTTCTTCCTCGTCATCCAGATCGTCGTGATCTCGAGTCTCCTCTCCGTGTCGCTCGGCGTCCTCGTGGGGCTCGGCCGGATCTCGACATCGAACGTCACCGGACGGATCGCGAAGGGGTACGTCGAGTTCTTCCGCGGCACGCCCCTGCTGTTCCAGCTGTTCGTCATCTACTTCGGCGTGCCGCGGCTCTGGGCCACCGGCGAGTTCCCCTTCACGGACTGGGCGATCCCGGCCGCGATCATCGGGCTCACGCTGAACCACGGCGCGTACGTCGGCGAGGCGATCCGCGGCGGGATCGACGCCGTCCCGAACGGCCAGATGGAGGCGGCCCGGTCGCTCGGGATGTCCCGCGTGATGGCGCTGCGGCAGGTCGTCCTCCCGCAGGCGTGGCGCAACGCGCTCGCGGCCATCGGCAACGACCAGATCATTCTCGTGAAGGACACCTCGCTGCTGACCGTCATCGCTGTCCCGGAGATCATGAGCGTGTTCCGAAACATCAACAGCAACCAACTGGACCCGTGGACCCCGCTCGTGTGGGTGTGCGTGCTCTACCTCGCGATCACGATGTCGATGAGCCAGCTCGTCAACGGACTGGAGCGCCGGTCGGACTGGGGGTCCGACAGCCGGATGTTCGGTCGGCTGTCGGGGCTCGGCTCCGGCGACGACGACGGGGGTGAGGAGGCGTGACCGGTCCGCTCGTCGAGTTTGACGGCGTCGACAAGTCATTCGGCGACACGCAGGTGCTGTACGACGTCGACGTCGACGTCGACGAGGGAGAGGTCGTCGTCGTCATCGGACCGTCCGGGTCCGGGAAGTCGACGCTGCTCCGGTGTGCGAACCGGTTAGAGGAGATTCAGGGCGGCGATATCCGGCTCGACGGCCGGTCCGTGATCGAGACGGACGTCAACGAGATCCGACAGCAGATCGGGATGGTGTTCCAGTCGTTCAACCTCTTCCCGCACAAGACCGCGCTGGAGAACGTCGCGCTCGCCCCGGAGAAGGTGAAAGGCGAGCCGGAGGGCGAGGCGAAGCGGGCCGCGTCCGACCTCCTCGACCGGGTCGGGCTCGCCGATCAGGCCGAGTCGCACCCGGGCGCGCTCTCGGGCGGCCAGCAGCAGCGCGTCGCCATCGCCCGCGCGCTCGCGATGGAGCCGCGGGTGATGCTGTTCGACGAGGTGACGAGCGCGTTGGACCCCGAGCTCGTCGGCGAGGTGCTCGACGTGATCGAGGGACTCGCGGCCGACGGGATGACGATGGTCCTCGTCACCCACGAGATGGGCTTCGCCCGCGAGGTCGGCGACCGGATCGTCTTGATGGCCGACGGCCGAGTCGTTGAGCGGACCGAGACGCGGTCCTTCTTCGACGAGCCGTCGACGGACCGCGGTCAACAGTTCCTCTCGCGACTGCTGTAGGCCGCGCTCAGAACTCGGTAACGACCTCCACGCCCGCCACCTCGTACTCGTCCATCGCCGCGAGCCGGCCCGACACCTCCGGCAGTGACAGTTCGCGAGCGACCAGGGCGCCGGGGTCGATCCCCGTCGACTCGATCAGCGCGAACAGGTCCGGGTAGCTCGTCGGCGGCATCCCGCGCGAGCCGAGGAACGAGATCTCCCACCGGGTCATCCAGTCGGTCGGGAGCGACACCTCGCCGCGTTCGGCGTCCGTCGTGAGCCCGACTTGGACGTGGATGCCTCGGGGACGCAGCGACCGGACGGAGTTCCGACAGGTCTCGGCGATCCCCAGAGCGTCGAGCGAGACGTCGGCGCCGCCGTCGGTGAGGTCGCGGATTTGCTCGGGGACCGAACTTTCCTCCGGCAGCGACCCCGGACTCACGCTCTCGTCGGCGCCGAGCTCGCGAGCGAGCGAGAGGGCCGCGTCGTCGATGTCGACCGCGATCACGCGCGCGCCGAGCGCCGCAGCGATCTGGACCGCGGAGAGGCCGACGCCCCCGCAGCCGTGGACGGCGACCGCGTCGCCGCCGCTGACGTTCGCGCGCTCGGCGAGCGCGTGGTACGCCGTCATGTACCGACAGCCGAGCGCCGCGGCCGCGGTCGCGCCGAGCCAGGCGGGGCGCCCGACGAGGTTGTAGTCGGCGGCCGGCACCGCCACTCGCTCCGCGAACGCGCCCGGGGCGGCGGCCTCGAACCCCAGCGCGCGGCCGTCCTCGCAGACGTTGCCGGCCCCGCGGCGGCAGTGGGGGCACGTCCCGTCGCCGAGCGAGAAGGGGACGACCACGCGGTCGCCCGGGCGGAACCGGTCGACCTCGTCGCCGACCGCGACGACCTCGCCGGCCGGCTCGTGGCCGAGCACTTGGCCGCGCGGGACGCGGTCGTCCGCCCACTCCCCGTGACCGGCCCACGCGTGCCAGTCGCTGCGGCAGACGCCGCAGGCCTCCACGCGGACGACGGCGCCGTCGGGCTGCGGTTCGGGGTCGGGAAGCTCGCGAACCGCGAGCGGCTCCCCGTGGTCTCGAAGGATCGCAGCGCGCATACGGCGATCAATCGGCGGACGCGACAAAGGTCTCTCGGCGGTTCCGCTTCCGCGATCGATTTTTTCGTGTTATTTTGACTTGATCTCAGTGTATGACAAGTGATAGTTGAGTAATGTTTATGTGGACCGAGTAATCTGGTTGACACGTGTCACGACCGATGAAGCGACGGCCCGGGATCGCCTACCGCCGACCCGAGGGGGACCCCTCTCGGTTCGTGATCGAGGCGGGAGACGATCCGCGGGTCCACGCCCCGGAGCGGCCGGACGGCGGTTGGCTCGACTGCGTGGCCGACGAGGACCGCGACCGTCTCCGGGAGGCGCTCGAGACCGACCCCGTCGACGTGGTGTACCGCGTCGCGTCCGACAGTGAGCCGCAGTGGGTCCACGAGCGTGGCCGGGCGACCGAACGCGGCGACGTGGCGGGGTACCTCTTCCCCGCCGACGAGCGCGTCGAGCGTCGCAAACGGCTGGAACGACAGCGCGAGCGGCTGGAGGAGTTCGCGAGCGTCGTGAGCCACGACCTCCGGAACCCCCTCTCCGTCGCGGTCGGAAACATCGAACTGGCCGACGACCTCGACGGCGACGCGTCGACGGAGCAGCTGGACCGCGCCCTCGACGCCCTCGACCGCATGGACCACCTCATCGGCGACGTCCTGACGCTGGCGCGCGAGGGGAAAACGGTTCAGGCGACCGAGCCGACCGACCTGCGGTCGGTCGTCGAGAGCGCGTGGCGGACGACGGGCCGACCGGCCGACGCCGCGCTCGTCGTCGACGCACCGCTCCCGACGATCCGGTCGGACGCGGACCGACTCCGACAGGCGCTCGAGAACCTCTTCCGCAACGCGATCGAACACGGGACCCCGGACGAACCCGGCTCGGCCGGCACCGGCGGCGACGAGTCGGACCCAGACGAGCGCGGCGCGCCGAGGACGTTCGCCTCGGGAGCGGGGTCGCAGGCCGACGGCACTCCCTCGGACCCCGACGAGGCCGCGGTCCGCGTCCGGGTCGGGCGGACGCGCGAGGGGTTCTACGTCGCTGACGACGGGCCCGGGATCGACCCCGACCAGCGAGACGCCGTCTTCGATGCTGGACACACCACCGCGAAGGACGGGACGGGCTTCGGGCTCGCCATCGTCGAGCGAATCGCCGAGGCGCACGGGTGGACCGTCTCGGTGACGGAGGGCCGGGAGGGCGGCGCGCGGTTCGAGTTCTGCCGCGTGGATGCGATCGAGCCTGCGGGCGTGAGCGACGGCGGTTCGGGGCCGAGTTCGTCCCCCCTCAGCGGCAGCGGGAACCGGTGAACTACCCCCGAGACCGGCTCACATGAAGTCGGTCAGCCCGGCCTGATCGTCGTCTTCCTCCTCGTCGGCCGCTTCGTCAGCGGCCGCGCCGTCCGCCGAGTCGCGCTGGTCGCTCCCGTCGGCGGTCGCCTCGGAGCCGTCGCGGTCCGGGTCGTCGGCCGCGCCCGAGTCGCTCTCGTCGTCTCGGCGGTCGGCCGCGGCGTGCGCGAAGGCGCCGTCCGCGTGCTCCTCGATCAGTTCCTCGCGGCGGGCCTGCGCGTCCTCGACGATCGACGCGACCTTGTTCGTCGACTCGCCGGAGCCGGTAACGAAGGCGACGCCCGCCTCGTCGAGGTCGTATGCGGCCGCCATCGCGACGGTCAGGTCGCGGGGCTTACAGTGGTGCGTGACGGTCTCGAGGAACGGGAGCACCTCGCGTCTGGCGGTCGCGACGCTACAGCCGCTCGCGGCCGCAATCTTGCCGACGACCTCGTCGGCGGTCGCGTCCGACGACGACCAGAACTGCGGGCGGCCGTACCGGGTCCAGCCCCCCTTCTCGCCGTCGCGGGCGGACGCGACGCCCGCCGCCGCGTTGTCGGTCGCGTACCGCCAGTAGGAGTAGTTCTGCGTGGCGCGGACGCGGCCGAGCCACACGTCGGCGTTCGCGAGGAAGTCGTACGCGCGAACCGCCGCCGCCGGCTCGTACACGTCGAGGACGTTGTTCTCGATCCACGCCGTCAGGTCGTCCGGGGTCTCGTCGACGGCGTACGCCGACCGGAGCGCCTCCTCGGCGGACTCCTCTTTCAACACGGCGTCGAGGAACGGGAACAGCCCCAGCGCCTTGTCGCGGTCGCCGGTGACCACGTCCTCGACCGTGATCGAGTCGCGCCCCTGCGTCGCGGCTTGGAGGTCGTTGACCGCGCCTCGGAGGTCGCCGCGGTTCCCCTCCGCGATCCGCTGGAGGGCGTCGGAGTCGAACTCGATTCCCTCCTTGCGGCAGACGTCGCGGAGGACGGGGACGATGGAGCGCGCGGAGACGTCGCGGAACTCGATCTCCTGGGTCGCGTTCCGGAGCCCCCGCGACATGTCGTAGTAGTCGTTGGCGATGAGCACGATGGGCTGGCCGGACTCCTTGACCAGCTTCGTGATCGCCGAGGCGCCGCCGCGGTCGTAGTTGCCGTGGATGTTGTCCGCCTCGTCGACGATGACGAGCTGTCGCGAGGCGGTGTCGCCGCCGGCCGCGCCGCCGCCGGCCGCGCTCCCGCTGAGGGTGGCGTTCCGCGCGGCCCGGCCCGCGAACCGCTCGATGACGTCGGCGGTGCGCTGGTCGGAGGCGTTCAGCTCCACCGTCTCCCACCCCATGTCGTTCGCGAGCGCGTGCGCCGCGCTCGTCTTCCCGACGCCGGGGCTGCCGTGGAGGACGACCGCCTCGTGATGGTCGTCCCACGAGCGGGCCCACTCCGCGAACGCGTCGCGGGCCTTGTCGTTGCCGCGCACCTCCGAGAGCGTGCTCGGGCGGTACTTCTCCGTCCAGTCGGCCATTACCGAAGCAAGGAGCGAGCCGCGTTTAGTGGTTGCGGAGCGACCGGCGCCGCCCTTACGCCCCCTCGTCGGACGGCGGTCGCTCCGAGAGCCGATCGAACCGGTCCTGCGCCGCCTCGGCGCGGCGCTCCGTCTCCTCGGGCTCGTACGAGGCGGCCTCGATACGCCCGCCGTCGAGCGTCACCGACAGGACCGCGTCGGCATGCCCTCCGTCCGGCGGAAGCCGCGAGGCGTCCAGCACCGCGTCCCCCACCTCGTCGCCGTCGCGCTCGAAGAACACGGTCGCGAGCCCGTCCTCGACGCCGTCCACGACCGCGGTGTACTCGCCGTCGGGGAGATCGATACCGGTCATTCGTAGCTCACCGCAAGCACGCGTTCCCCGGCGGCGTTCGAGAGTATCACCGTGTCGCCGGCGTTGTTCCAGACCGGCGCCCCCGCCCCCCAGTACAGTTCGGCGTCGGTGTCTGCGCCGCTCCCCGTCCGGAGCGTCACCGTCGCGCCCGCGTCGAGCGTGTATCCCTCCGGGAACGCGTAGCTGTGCGCCGCCTCGTCCGCGACCGTCCACCCGGACAGGTCGATCGGCTCGTCGCCCGCGTTCTCGAAGACCACGTACTCGTCGTTCAGGTTCTCGCCGTCGTCGCCCTCGGCGTCCGCGTTGATCGCCGCGACTTCCAAGGCTGCGGCCGGATCGGTCGACGCCGTCTCGTCCCCTCCGTCAGTGTCGCCGCCGTCGTCGTCGGCGTCGCTGTCGTCGTCGGCTCCGCCTCCGGAACCGCCGTCGACCGGGTCGCCGCCGAGCCGAGCGCGTTCGACGACCTCGCCGCCTGCCCCGGGTTCGATCGGCTCGCCGTCGCGCATCGCGAGCGGGTCGGTGGGCGCGTCGCGCTGCGTCCGCACGGAGACGCCGTTCCCGTCGCTCACGAGGACGACGGTCCCGTGCGTCGCGGTCCAGTAGGTCGGGAGCGACCGGTCCGCGAACCGCCGGAGGACCTCCTCTGTCGGGTGACCGTACTGGGAGTCGTACGCGCTCGACACGACGACCGCCCGCGGTCCCACCGTGTCGAGGAACTGGCCGCTCGACGAGCTCGACGAGCCGTGGTGGCCGGCTTTCAGCACGGTCGACTCCAGTTCCGACCCGTACGCGTCGATCAGGTACGCTTCTTGATCGTCTTCGGCGTCGCCGGACAGCAGGAAGCTCGTCTCGCCGTGGGTGAGCCTGAGCACGACGCTGTTCTCGTTGCGCGCTTCGCCTTCGAGGTACGGCTCGGGCGGCCCGAGCACGTCGACGCCGACCGCGCCGAACGAGATCGCGTCGCCCTCGCGCGTCTCGTACAGCGTCACGTCGTGCTCCTCGACCGCGTCGAGGTACTCGGCGTAGGTCTGCGTGCTCGCGGCGATGCCGGGGTCGTAGACGGCACCGATCCCGTCGGCCTCCGTCTCGTAGTGCTCGATGATCGCCGCGTTGCCGCCGATGTGGTCTGCGTCGTTGTGCGAGGTGACGAGGTGGTCGATCCGCGTGATGTCGTGCCGCCGGAGGTACTCCAGCACGTACTCGCCGTCGTCGTTGTAGTGACCCGTGTCGACGAGCATGGTCGCTCCCTCCGGCCCGACGACGAGCGTGCTGACCGACTGCCCGACGTTGATGAAGTGGACCTCGACGGTGCCGTTCGCCGCCTCGGCCGCCGTCTCGTCGCCCGCGTCCGGTCCCGTCGGCGCCTGATCGCCGGGTACCGCGCCGGCACAGCCCGCGAGGAAGATGATCCCCGCGAGCAGGAGGATCCGGAACGCACCGCCCGTTCGTTTCATGTTTCGTTGATATTCTACACGGGCAAAGAGGTACGCATCCGTTACCGACCCGCACGTGTACTGTCCCGGATCGCGTCGCACCGTCCGCGAAGAGCGACAGCGGTCGCGCTAGCCGCATCCGGACGGTCCGCGTAGAATTCCGTATGGGACCGCTGAGAGTCGAACTCAGGTCATACGGACCCCATCCGCATAGGATACCACTACCCCACGGTCCCTGACTACACGCTGAAAAACGACGGTCCAGTAATTAAGGACTTCGCTTCAGTCGTCGCCGTCCCGCGGGACCACGAGGTCGCCCGCGTCCCGCACCGCGAGGCTCCCGATCGCGTCGCCCTCGTAGACGGCCAGCCCCTCGGCACGACCGAGGACGTACCCGTCGCGGTCCGCCTCGACCGTCCCGCGCTCCGCGCCCGCGGCGTCGACCACGCTCGCGAGGACATCACCCTCGTCGAACGCGTTCCCGGCCGCCACCCGGTGCCGGACGAGTCCGGAGATATCGGTCGTCGGCCCGCGGAAGCGCCGCACGGGAAACTCGACGGGGGCCGGAGCCACGCCGACCCCGGGCTCGCTGGCCGACTCGGGTACTTCGTCGAGGAGCCCGAGTTCGACCGCGACGCCGACGACGCCCGCGACGCCAGCGTCGAGGAGCGCGTCGTCGACGACGCTGTGGGCGCCGAGTTCCGCCGTGAACGCCGGGATCCCCGCCTCGTTGAGTACGGCACCCGCGGTCGATCGCTGGAGGTTCTCTTCGACGTACTCTGCGGCGGGATACTCCCGGACCACCGGAAGCCCGAACGCCTCGACGAGTCGGCCGAGGTCCTCAGAGAGCGCGGCCGCATCGGCCTCATTCCGTCGGTCACCGTACAGCACGCGGTCGCGGATGGCGAACGGCTCGCTACCGACGCCTGCGGTGTGACAGTCGATCAGTGCGTCCGCGGTCGCGTCGGTGCCGACCGCGTCGACTGAGAACTTGTCCCCATCGTCCGACGACTCGCCGGTGATCGCGGCGTACAGCCGGGCGTCGATCCGCTCTTGGAGCTTCGGCGGGCGGGCCGACTCCGCGTCGGCGTCCGGGAAGTGCCGGTTCGGGTCCTCGTCGGCGTAGTACGTCTCTCGCGCGTTCCGGCGCAGGCCGGCCGGGGAGACGACGGGCACGGCGACGACAACGCCGGCGAGGTCGGCGAGGCGGTCGCCGAAGGTCGCGACCGCGTCCTGGACGACCGCGACGCCCGTCGCCTCGTCGCCGTGGACGCCGCCGGTGAGCCACAGCGTCGGCCCGTCGGCGGCGCCGTTCGCGACCGCGACCGGGAGCCGTTCCGTGCCGCCGGTCGGCAGGTCCCCGACCGTGAGCCACCCGCGGTCGAGCGTTCCGGGCTCGGCGCTCGCGCTCCCGACGGCTACCACTCCGCCTCCGTCTGCGTCCGGCTCGTCCATGTCCGCATCTGGGGGCGGCGTATTTATAAAAGAACGCGCTCCAAGGCGACGACCGTCCCGTTCTCGGCGTCCGGGTCGTCGACGACGCGCCCGAGGCAGACCGCGGTGCCGTCCGGCGTGAAGCACGCGGCGAGCGGCGGGTCCGGGTCCGTGTCGCGGTCAGTCGGCGCGTCGCCATTCGTGTCGGTCGGCGCGTCGCTATCGGTCGACGCGTCATCGCGGACCGCCGCCGGGATCGCCGCGTCGTCGATGTCGATCACGCCGGGCGCGTACACGGGAGCCCCGGTCGCGACGCTGCGGGCGGCCGACCGGGCGACCGTCACCGCGGGGAGGTGGGCGAGGGCGTCCTCCGCCGGGCGGACCACCTCGCGGAGGAGCGCGTCGTCGCCGTCCCCGGCCCACGCGAGCGCGTCCACGAGGTTCTGAAGCGTGCGGAGGTCGCGGTCGTCGAACGGGTCCGTGGCGCTGCGCCGGAGGTGTCCCATGTGCGCGCCGCCCCCCGTCGCGAGCCCGATGTCGTGACACAGCTTCCGGACGTACGTCCCCGACTCGCAGCGGATCCGGAGGAGCGCCCGGCGGTCGGCGACCTCCAGCAGGTCCAACTCGTGGACCGTCCGCGTGCGGAGCCGACGGCTCACGGCGCTCTTCCGCGGCGGCTTCTGGTAGATCTCGCCCTCGAACTCGGCGACGACTTCCCGGAAGTCCGACGGGGGTGACCCGTGGAGCTCCAGCACCGCGACGTACTCCTTCGCCCCTTCGAGGAACACCTGCGCCATGCGCGTCGCGTCGCCGGTCAGCGTGGGGAGACAGCCGGTGACCTTCGGATCGAGGGTCCCCGAGTGAGCGACGCCGCGGGTCGGTGGCCCCTCGGGGTCGAGCGTCGCGAGCGTCTCGTCTATGGCGTCCCGCACCCACGCCGACACTTGGTGCGAGGAGGGCCCGGCGGGCTTGTCGAGGTTGACGACGCCGAACCGGAGCAGCTCCGGCACCGACCGCTCTTCGGGAGGCGCTCTGAGCGGGTCGGGGTCGGCGTCGGAAGGATCCGTCATGCGGAGGTCAGTCGCGGGTTCAGAAGTCGTACACGACGCCGTCGACGGGCGCCTTCCCCTCGTCGTCGTCGGGGTCGTACGCTTCGACGGTCGCGACGAGGACGTCGAGGAAGCGCTCGGGCCCCCAGCGGGCGGTGTTGTACGCGGCGTCGTAGATCGAGAGGTCCTCGATGTCGATGTTGTAGTACTCCCGGTACCGCTTGCGCTCGGAGGCCTCGCGGCGCTCCGTCTCCGTTCGCGCGCGGTCGGTCGGCTTCGCCTCGCGCTCCGCGATCCGCTCCGCGCGGACCGACAGCGGCGCGTCGAACCAGAACCGGAAGTCGGCGTGGTCGGCCGCGAGCCACCCGGCGAGCCGCGATTCGAGGACCACGTCGTCGCGCTCGACGGCGATCTCGCGGAGCCGGCGGTCGAGGTCGCGGTCGATCTGCGGGTCCTCCTCGGCGAACTCGTTGAACTCGACCGGCGTCATGTCGCGTTCGGCCGCCATCTCGCGGAAGATGTCGCCGCCGGAGACGTGCCCGAGACCGAGCGCGTCCGCCAGCTGGACGGCGTTGGTGCTCTTCCCGCTTCCAGGCGGGCCGGAGACGGTGATCAACATATCACCACTGCGCGGGTGTCGTTCAAAACGGTTGTCGTTCGGCTGCGGGAGCGCGCGCCCGTCGGCGCCCGTGTCGAGGACTCGCTCGCCGTCACCGACCCGGCTCGCTCACGCCTCGGGGTCGGCCGTCGCGGCCGTCATCGACCAGACGGCGACGAGGCCGAGCAGGAGCGCGGGGACAAGCGGCAGCACGAGGTACGTGGCGAAAAAGGGGAGCCCGAACCACCCGGCCGCGTACGGATACGCGTAGATGATCCCGGGGATGACGATAGCGCAGACGAAAAGCGCCGCCGTCAGCGCCCACCCCTCGCGGCCGAAGCCGTCGGCCGCCGGCTCCCGACCGGCCGACTCCGACGGCCCCGTACCGTCGGCGCCGCCGCTCTCGCCCTCCGGGGCGTGGACATAGCCGCCGTCGGTAGTGCCGTCGGCGCCCGCGGCCGCGTCGCGATCGGCCGCGTCGCCGTCGGCCGCGTCGGTCTCAGAGCTCACTGTCGGGTCTAACCACCACTTTGCCAAAGCCCTCACGGTTCTCGATCATCTCGTGTGCGCGCGCGGCCTCGCTCATCGGGAGGACCTCCCGGACGCGGGGCTCGAAGGTCCCGTCCCAGACCAGTTCCAGGACGTCGTCGACCTCGCCCGGCGTCGCCATCGTCGAGCCGATGACGGAGAGCTGGTTCCAGAAGATGCGGTTGAGCCCCGCGCCCGGGTTCGGGCCAGTGGTCGCGCCGCAGGTGACGAGCCGGCCGCCCTTCGCCATCGACTTCAGCGAGTTCGGGTAGGTCGCCTCGCCGACGTGGTCGACGACGACGTCGACGCCTCGTTTGCCGGTGAGCGCCGCGATCTCGTCCGCGAAGTCGTTCGCCTCGTAGTCGATGACGTGGTCGGCGCCGCAGTCCTCGGCGTGCGCGAGCTTCTCCTCGGTGGAGGCGGTCGCGAACACCTCACAGCCCGCGTGGTCGGCGATCTGGACCGCGGCGTGGCCGACGCCGCCGGAGGCGCCCAAGACGAGCACCTTCTCGCCCGCCTCGATGTCCGCGCGCGTCTGGAGCATCCGCCACGCGGTCTGGAACACGAGCGACGCGGAGCCGGCGACCTCCCAGTCGACGCCGTCGGGGACCGGGACGAGGTTCTCGGCCGGGACCGACGCCTTCTCGGCGTGGACGCCGCGGACGTGTTCGCCGATGATGTGGAAGGAGACGCACAGCGACTCCTCGCCGTTCCGGCAGAACTCGCAGTTGCCGCAGGAGACGCCGGCGCTCACGGCGACGTGGTCCCCAGGCTCGAAGCGCGTCACGCCCTCACCGACGGCCTCCACGACGCCCGCGGCGTCGCTCCCCGGGATGTGCGGCATCTCCACGTCGATGCCGGGCATTCCGCGGCGGGTCCAGACGTCGAGGTGGTTCAACGCCCCCGCCTTGACGTCGACGAGCACCTCGCCGCGGTCGGGGTCGGGCTCGGGGAACTCGCCGTACTCGATCACGTCGCGGTCGCCGTGGTCGGCGAACTGAACGGCCTTCATATTCGGACCCTCCCGCGGGACCCACTAAACAGTACGCCTCACGGAAACGAGCGACGCGATCATCGAACCGGCGCGGCCACCGGGCTGACGCGACCATCGAACCGGCGCGGCCCGCCGGACGACGCTCGCAGCCACCGTGCGAGTCGCCCACAGCGACCCGACCGTTTCGTGATGTTTAAGTACCGAAAGCGGGAGCATACGAACGCACGAACTGTAGGGGCATCGGGCCCCGAGTCCGAGAGGGCGATGATACAACGCGGGTTGCGGTAGCCAAGCCTGGCCCAAGGCGCAGGGTTGCTAACTCTGTGGCGTCACTGCCTCCGGGGTTCGAATCCCCGCCGCAACGCTCGAACGGACGAGTACCGCCGGATCGCGCCGGTAGGGCTCACCACAACCAACACATGAGCACGGAAGAACCACAGGACGACTCGCCGGAGGAGGAGGAAGACCTCCAGTACTTCGTTCGGATCGGGGGCGCGGACCTCGACGGGACGAAGACGGTCGAGCGAAGCCTGTCCGAACTCGACGGCATCGGCACGCGCACGGCGCGGCTGGTCGCCGAGAAGGCCGACGTGGACCGAAACGCCACGTTCGGGCTCCTCGACGAGGAGAACATCGACGCGGTGGTCGACATCGCCGAGAACCTCGAAGACCACGTCCCGTCGTGGATGACGAACCGACAGAACGACTTCTTCACCGGAGAGACGACGCACCTCGTCGGCACGGACGTCAACGAGAAGCGGCGCCACGACATCAACCGGATGAAGATCATCGAATCGTACAAGGGCGTGCGCCACAAGCGCGGGCAGAAGGTCCGCGGCCAGCGCACCAAGTCCACGGGTCGCTCGGAGGGGACCATCGGGGTCAACGTCGAGGAGATCCGCGAGGAGATGGAAGACGACGAGGGCGGTGACGACGAATGAGTACCGGAAAGAACACCAAGGGCTACGAGACGCCGAACCACCCGTATCAGGGCGAGCGCATCGCCGAGGAGTCCGACCTCCTCTCGCGGTACGGTCTGAAGAACAAAGAGGAGTTCTGGCGCGCCCAGTCCGAACTGCGCAACATGCGCCGAGAGGCCCGACGGCTGCTCGGCGAGGCGCAGGGTGACGTCGACGCCGCACAGGACGCCGGCGCGGAGTTCGTTACGCGGCTCCGCCGGATCGGCATCCTCGGCGACAACGACGACATCTCGACGGTCCTGTCGCTCGACGTGACCGACCTGCTGGAGCGTCGCCTCCAGACGGTCGTCTACCGACAGGGCTTCGCCTCCTCAACCCAGCAGGCCCGCCAGTTCATCGTCCACGGCCACATCACCGTCAACGGCGCCCGCGTCACGCGCCCGTCGGTGAAGGTGGACGTCGACGACGAGGGCGCCATCGCCTTCGACGAGACGAGCCCGCTCGCGGACGATCTCCACCCCGAGCGCGCGGAGTCACAGGAGTAACCAACCATGAGTGAATCCGAGGACCGAAAGTGGGGCATCGCCCACGTGTACGCGTCGTTCAACAACACGCTCATCACGGTCACCGACGAGACGGGCGCCGAGACGATCGCCAAGTCGTCCGGCGGCACCGTGGTGAAGCAGAACCGCGACGAGGCGTCGCCGTACGCCGCCATGCAGATGGCGGAGGTCGTCGCCGAGCGCGTCAAGGACGCCGGTCTGGAGGGCGTGCACGTTCGCGTGCGCGGTCCCGGCGGCAACCTCAACAAGTCCACCGGTCCCGGTGCGCAGGCGACGATTCGCGCGCTCTCGCGGGCGGGCGTCGAGATCGGGCGCATCGAGGACGTCACGCCGATCCCGCACGACGGGACGAAGGCGCCGAAGAACAAGCGAGTCTGACATGACCGAAGACGAATTCGACGTCCAGTACGTCGAACGGGACGAACGCAGCGCGCGGGTGCTGATCCGCGGGCTCACGCCGGCGTTCGCCAACGGCATCCGCCGCGCGATGATCGCCGACGTCCCGACGTTCTCGATCGACACCGTCCGGTTCGTCGAGAACTCCTCGGTCATGTTCGACGAGATGATCGGCCTGCGGCTGGGGCTCGTGCCCCTGACGACGCCGCTCGACGACTTCGATATCGGCGACGAGGTCACCCTCGCGCTCGACGTCGAAGGTCCGGCGACGGCGTACTCCGGCGACATCGAGAGCAGCGACCCGCTCGTCGAGGTCGCCGACGAGAACGTTCCGATCATCGAGCTGAAGGAGGGACAGCGGTTGGAGTTCGAGGCCGACGCGGTCCTCGACACCGGCAAGGAGCACGCCAAACACCAGGGCGGCGTCTCCGTCGGCTACCGCCACCTCCAGCGCGTCTCGGTCGAGGGCGACCGCGGCGAGTTCGACGACGACGAGCCGAACATCCTCCGCGGCGTCATCGAGACGCCGGACGGGGAGATCGAGCTCACGGACGAGTTCGACAACGACCTCTCGGAACGGTTCCCCGGCAAAGAGGTCGCGGTCGAGGACGTGCCGGGCGCGTTCGTCTTCCACATCGAGACGGACGGCTCGTTCGACGTCGAGGAACTGTTGCTCCGCGCGATCGACTCCATCGAGGAGCGCGCGGACGAACTACAGACGAAAGTCGCAGTATAAGGAAATGACGGCCCTTCGAACCACCCCCCTGACCGTCGCCCCCGCCGGCAGCCGCGGCGCCGCTCCGACCGACGGAGCGCCCGCGGCCGACCGCGGGGACGCCGGGACCGAAAGTGGTTTGAAGGGAGCCGGAATACGGTGGAGTGCACGCAGGGATAGCCAAGTCAGGCCAACGGCGCAGCGTTCAGGGCGCTGTCCTGTAGAGGTCCGCAGGTTCAAATCCTGCTCCCTGCACTCCGTTTTCCACGAACTCTCCGTTCAGGAGGGACAGCTATGAGTAGCAAGACGAATCCGAAACTACAGAACCTCATCGCCGATCTGAAGTCGGTCTCGCGTGACTCCGGTGCCAACGTGTGGCAGGACGTCGCCGACCGACTGGAGAAGCCACGGCGCACGCACGCTGAGGTCAACCTGGGCCGTATCGAACGATACGCGCAGGAAGACGAGACGGTCGTCGTCCCCGGCAAGGTGCTGGGCAGCGGTGTGCTCGAAACGAACGTTACCGTCGCCGCCGTCGACTTCTCCGGAACCGCCCGGACGAAGATCGACCAGGCCGGCGAAGCGGTGACGCTGGAACAGTACGTCGAACAGAACCCCGAAGGAAGCAACGTGCGGGTGATCCGATGAGTCTCGCGAAGATCGACGCGGACGTCGTCGTCGACGCCCGCGACTGTATCCTCGGTCGCGTCTCCTCGGAGGTCGCCCAGCGCGTCCTCGCCGGGGAGACCGTCGCCGTCGTCAACGCCGAGCGCGCCGTCATCACCGGCAACGAGGAGGCGACGATGGAGACGTACCACAAGCGCGCGGAGCTCGGTTCGGACAGCGGTCCGTACTACCCCAAGCGCCCCGACCGCATCTTCAAGCGCGCCATCCGCGGCATGCTGCCGTACAAGTCGGAGGACGGCCGCGAGGCGTTCTCGAACGTGCGCGTGTACGTCGGGAACCCCTACGAGCGCGACGAGGACGTCGAGAGCGTCGTCCTCGACGGCACCTCGCTCGACCGCCTCTCGAACATCAAATTCACGACGCTCGGAGCGATCTCCGAGTCTCTGGGAGCCAACGTCACATGGTAACGAACACCTCAGGCAAGAAGAAGACGGCCGTCGCCCGCGCCACCGTGCGCGAGGGCGAGGGTCGCGTGCGCATCAACTCCCAGCCAGTCGAGCTGGTCGAACCGGAGCAGGCGCGGCTCAAGATGCTCGAGCCGTTCCGCATCGCGGGCGAGGAGCTCCGCGACGGCGTCGACATCGACATCGACGTCGAGGGCGGCGGCTTCAGCGGCCAGGCGGACGCGACGCGGACCGCCATCGCCCGCGGCCTCGTCCAGCACCTCGGCGACGCGGAGCTGCGCGACGCGTACATGAACTTCGACCGCACCCTGCTGGTCAACGACGTGCGCCAGTCCGAACCCAAGAAGTGGGGCGGACCCGGCGCTCGCGCTCGCTACCAGAAGTCCTACCGCTGAGGTGATCCAGTCATGATGATCCCCGTCCGGTGTTTCACGTGCGGCAACGTCGTGGGTGAACACTGGGAAGAGTTCAAAGAGCGGGCTCGCGAGGGCGACGAAGACCCCGGCGAGGTGCTCGACGACCTCGGGGTCGACCGGCACTGCTGCCGGCGCATGCTGGTGAGTCACCGCGACCTCGTGGACGTCGTCTCGCCGTACCAGTAACCATGTCAGGACAGCGATACAATCGATACGAGAAGGCACGCATCCTCGGCGCGCGAGCGCTACAGGTGTCCTACGGGGCGCCCGTGCTGATCGACACGGACCAGACGGAGCCGATCCTCGTCGCCGCGGAGGAGTACGACGCGGGCGCGCTCCCGTTCACGGTGCGGAGGGAATCCAACTAATGACCCGAATTACCAGCGTCTCACTGCGTCGCGTGCTCGACTCGCGCGGAAACCCGACGGTCGAGGCCGACGTGCTCACCGAGTCCGGCGGCTTCGGCCGCGGGGCGGCGCCCAGCGGGGCCTCGACCGGCGAGTACGAAGCGATCGAACTCCCGGCGAGCGAGTCCATCGCGAAGGCCCGCGAACACGCGGTCCCGCGCCTCGAGGGCGTCTACGCCGGCGACCAGCGCGCGGTCGACAACGCCCTGCGCGGCGCCGACGGGACGGACGACTTCTCCGCCATCGGCGCGAACAGCGCGGTCGCCATCTCGATGGCGGCCGCGAAGGCCGCCGCCGACGTGCTCGGCGCACCGCTGTACCAGCACCTCGGCGGGGCGTTCCGCGGCGAGAACTTCCCGATCCCGCTTGGCAACGTCGTCGGCGGCGGAGAGCACGCCAAGGAGGCGACCCACATTCAGGAGTTCCTCGCGGCGCCCGTCGGCGCGCCGAGCGTCTCGGAGGCCGTCTTCGCGAACGCCGCGGTCCACGCGGCGGTCGCGGACGTGTTAGACGAGCGCGGCGTGCCCGCGGCGAAGGGCGACGAGGGCGCGTGGGCGCCCCCCATCTCGGACGCCGACGCGTTCGAGGTCGTCGACGAGGCGGTCGACCGCGTCGAGGAAGACGTGGGCTTCGAGATCCGCTTCGGTCTCGACATGGCCGCGGCCGAACTGTACGACGACGAGGCCGAGGCGTACGTCTACGGCGACGAGACGAAGTCGGCCGACGAGCAGATCGAGTACGTCGCCGGCCTCGTCGACGAGTACGACCTCGCGTACGTCGAGGACCCGCTCGACGAGAACGACTACGAGGCGTTCGCGGACCTGACCGACCGGGTCGGCGACCGGACGCTGATCTGCGGGGACGACCTGTTCGTCACCAACGTCGAGCGGCTCCAGGACGGCATCGACGCCGGCGCGGCCAACAGCATCCTCATCAAGCCGAACCAGATCGGGACGCTGTCGGACGCGTTCGACGCCGTCGAGCTCGCCGCCCGCAACGGGTACGAGACGGTCATCTCTCACCGTTCGGGCGAGACCGAGGACACCACCATCGCACACCTCGCCGTGGCGACCGACGCCGGTTACATCAAGACCGGGACGGTCGGCGGCGAGCGAACCGCCAAGCTGAACGAACTGGTCCGCATCGCGGACGACGCGGTATGACGGGCCCACACCACGCATGAGCGAAGACAACGACGCGGTCGAACTCGACGACGACGCGGAGACCGAGGCGGTCGACGCGGCGGTCGAGGAGGAGGCCGACACGACCGAGGAACCGACCGCCGACGCGGCCGAGACGGCCGCCGACGCCGAGAGCGAGACCGCCGCGGGCGACGACGAAGCGGACGAGGAGGAGGCCTCCCCGTTCGACGACGACGTCATGCCCGACGACGACGTCGACCTGCTGATCCCCGTCGAGGACTACCTCTCCGCGGGTGTCCACATCGGGACCCAGCAGAAGACGAAGGACATGGAGCGGTTCATCCACCGCGTCCGCGACGACGGGCTGTACGTCCTCGACGTGAGCCTGACCGACCAGCGGATCCGCACGGCCGCGGACTTCCTCGCGAACTACAACCCCGAGCAGATCCTCGTCACATCCTCGCGGCAGTACGGTCGGTTCCCGGCCGAGAAGTTCGCGGACGCCATCGGCGCCCGCGCCCGCACCGGTCGCTTCATTCCGGGCACGCTGACGAACCCCGACTACGCCGGCTACATCGAGCCGGACGTGGTCGTGGTCACCGACCCCATCGGCGACGCGCAGGCCGTCAAAGAGGCCATCACCGTCGGTATCCCGGTGATCGCGATGTGCGACTCCAACAACCAGCTGTCGAACGTCGACCTCGTCATCCCGACGAACAACAAGGGTCGGCGCGCGCTGTCGGTCGTCTACTGGCTCCTCGCCAACGAGACGCTCGACCGCCGCGGCGCCGACACGGTGTTCGCCCTCGAAGACTTCGAGGACGAACTCTAAGCCGGCCGCGTTTTTCTTCGACGCTTCCTGTTTCGTCCGTTCACCGCTCGGAGAGCCGTCGGCGAATCGATCCGCGGCGCGACGCGCTCAGACGATATCGGGCGTGAACGGGTACGAATAGACCCGCCCGTCGTTGGCCTTCACCGTTGCCACGAGGACCAGGACTAGGTCGACGACGCCGATAATCGGGAACAGCAGGAGGCCGATGAACACGAAGCTCAGGACGGCAGCAATCATGAGCGCGGCGAAGACGACGATCTGGAAGTTCAGCGAGTTCTTCGCGTTCCGCTCGACGAGTTCGTCGTCGTCCGCGAGGATCAGGAAGAGAATCGGGCCGAGGAACGACGCGAAGAGCGACGAGGCGTGCGACAGCGCCGCTAGCGTCGTGTCCCCGTCGACGGTCCCGTCGCCGGTCTCAGTTGCTGTGGTTGACATAGCGGGATGGCGGTTTCGGAGCAGATTGATAAATTTTCGGAGACCGACCGGAATACACGGAGGCGTCAGTCGACAGCCACGCTCGAGCCGGCGCCCGTCGCCGACTGCGACCGATCGGTCGTCGGTCGGTCCCCCGCTCAGTCGGGCGTCGACCGGTCCCCCGCTCAGTCGGGCGTCGACGGCTCGCTGTCGGTCGGTTCGTCGACCGCCCCGCCCGTCGTCTCCTCGGGCACGTCGTGGGTCCACCGCGGCTCTATCTCTCGGTTCGCCATCACGATCCGGTCGCCGCCGTCGGTGTCGATCCGCGTCTTCCGGAGTTCGATGGCGGCGACCGTTCCCGTCACGCCCTTCGACTCGACGCGGTAGCCGACGTTGAAGTCCGGGTCCCGCAGGAGGTAGACCCCCGCCACCGTGTCCTCGATCATCTCGGAGAGCGCGTAGGAGACCCCGAGGGCGATGAAGCCGACGGCGGTGCCGAGGCTCGCCGCGATGTCGCCCATGCCGACGACCTTCAGGAACGTGAGCGCGACGCCGAACCAGAGGAACACGGAGACGAGCGTGACGATGAGGTCGCCGACCAGTTCGCGGTCGCCGACGTACAGCCGTTCGATCGACCCGCGGACGACCGAGAGGACGACCCGCACCGTCAGGTACGCCAGCGCGAGGAAGATCAGCCCCGAGAGCAGCCGCGGGACCGCCACGACCAGCCCCTCGACGAAGTTCGAGAGCGAGCGGGAGACGAGCGACGGGATCTGCGTCATGCCGAACCGCACACGGCGGAGAGTGGAAAAGGTGAGGGCGCCGCCGGCTCAGTTCGCGGCCTCGTCGCCGGGCGCCCCGTCCTCGGACAGCGCCGACCGAGCCTCCGCGACGGTCTCGTCCACGCGAGCCCACGCGACGGGCGGCTCGACCGCCTCGAGCTCCGCGTCGAGCGCGTCGAGCCGCTCGCCGAACTCGCCGTCCCGGCCCGGCCGGTCGCCGAGCGCGTCGGCGTGCTCCGCGACCGCGGATTCGAGATCGTCGATCCGCGCGTCCACGTCGTCCGGGAAGGGGGCGCCGTCGCGGTGGGCCCACGCGCGGAGGTCGTCGGCCTCGGCTCGGAGGTCGGCGACGACGAGGTCGAGGACGCGCGTCTGGACGGTGGCGTCGAACCGCCGTCCCGGGTCCGGGTCGTCCGCGTCCCGCAGCGACTCGACGGTCTCGGTGAGGGCCGCGGCGGACTCCTCGGCGGCCTCGACTTCGTCCACGAGCGCGCCGTGACGTCGGTTGGCCGAGCGGAGCCACGCCTCGAACGCCTCCAGTTCGGTTTCGAGGTCGTGGGCGACGCGGACGATGTCCTGCGCCTCGGTGGTTATCTCGTGGAGGGCAACCGCGGCGCGGTACACCGCCACCGGCTCGGCCAGCCCCGACCGCGCCGCGCCGAGGTCGTCGCCGAGCGCCTCCACCTCCGCACGGAGGTCGTCCAGCCGGTCCCCGAACGCCCGCCGGCGGACAGTGACGACCTCGAGGTCCGGCGCGTCGTCGGCGGCGGTCGCCTCGTCGTGGGTCCGCGTCGCGAGGTCGACCCGCGTCTCCGCTGTCGCGAGTATCTGCGACACGTCGGTGACGCTCGACTCGATCGCCGCGGACGTCACCCTCCCGTCGTCGGTGAAGGGTTCGAGCCAGGTCCGGATCGACTCCGGTTCCTCGCCGGTCCGGTCGGCCACAGACTCGACGAGTTCGTCGAGGGGCGTCTCCGCGGGCGCGCTCTCACTCATACGGCCGGATTCGGCGTAGTACGGTGTATACCTTCCTAAGAGCGGTGTGTTCGGGGACAGAGGCGAACAGAGCGGTACGTGGTGGTATATAGCTGTCAGAACCCTCTCTTGTACTCACCACCGATACTGTGGGCTCTTCGCGTGACAAGAGGTGACTATATTAAAAATATAAACCAGTTCGCTCTTCTGTAGGAGATTGTTGATACTGGCGAGCTGTCGCTGTCGTGTCGAAGAGGACAAGGACACCGCGTCAGCGGTGTCCGACACGGATGATTCCGCTAGATGTGTTTGGGTCGGAATCGGTCGCAGCGGACCTGTTACAGCAGGTTCGCTGGCGTGACGGCGTTTCCTGTCCTCGCTGCCGTTCTGACCGAACGGTCAGAAACGGCAGCTACGGGCAGTTTCAGCGGTATCTCTGTAAGGATTGCGACCGCACGTTCAACGATAAGACTGGCACGATCTTCGCTCACTCGAAGATCGCACTCCGCAAATGGTTGTTCTCGATCTACGCGTTTTTGCGGTTTAACACCAGTCTCAGGCAACTACAGTGCGAAATCGATGTCACCTACAAAACGATCCACAGGCGTGTCGAGCGCTTCACCGAAGCGCTCGACGCGCCGTCACTCGATCTCCGTGGCCCGGTTGAAATTGACGAGTTCTACGTCTCTGCCGGCTTGAAAGGCCGCGAGCGCGACCGCTGGTCGCGCTCTCGCGGCCTCTCACGACGCGGACGCGGAACGTATGATCAAGACAAACCACCCGTGTTCGTCCTCGTGGATCGTGGCACCGAGCAACGGTACGTCGTGCCGGCGAAATCCGCAGACGAATTGACGATCCGGCTCCTGCTGGCTGACCGCCAGCAGGAGCCCCTCACGGTCTATACCGACGGATTTTGCGCGTACGATCCGCTTGATGAAGATGAGCAATTCGACCGCGAATACGTCGTTCACGGAGACGGTGAATACGCCGACGACACGGTCCACGTGAATACCTGCGAGAGCCACGCGTCGCTGGCGCGACGGTGGCTCTCGCCGCATCGAGGCATCTCAAAAGATCGCCTCACACAGTATCTCCGAGCGTTCCAACTCAGACGAGAACTCTACCGCAAACCCGGACGAGAAGCGCTCAAAGACGCCGTCAAAGCCACTCTCTGAAATCAACAATGTGCTACACAAGAGCGAACCAGTTTAATAGATTTGCCCGTTGCCACGCCTGATGTCAGACCGGAACTGGGTCGACGGCGGCGTGTCGCGGCGGAAAGTTCTCATCACGTCCGGAGCGCTCGGAACCGCCGGGTTGGCGGGCTGTAGCGGAAGCAGCGACGGCGGCGACGGCGGATCCGGCGGCGACGGCGGCGACGGTGGCTCCGGCGGCTCCGGTGGCGACGGCGACGACGGCTCCGGGCAGAGCACGGCGCTGCTCAACGCCGAGGGCTCCTCGACGGTGTACCCCATCTCGAACACGGGGAGCTCATACTGGAACTCCAACGCCCCGCCGAGCGACGGCGAGTACTGGGGCGCGAACGACGAGGGCTCGGTGCCCGGCTGGGACCAGCTCTCCGCCGACGGCGCGGACGACATGCTCATCGCCGACTACTTCGCAGCGAAGTTCGGCTTCGAGCCGACCGATCAGCGCTCTTCGCCGCCGTTCCCGACGACGGTCGGCCTGAGCCACTCCGGGACCGGCTGTGAGGCCGTCACTGACGGCCTCGTCGACATCGGCAACTCCTCCGGGCCGATCACGGCGGAGCTCGACTGGACCGAGGAGAAGGCCCAGAACACAGTCGTCGACAACGTTGTCGGTCGCGATGGCCAGCCGGTCGTCGTCAGCTCCGACGTCTCCGACGCCGGCGTCGCGCAGCTGACCGGCGAGGAGATCCGCGGCATCTACCAGAACGAGATCACCAACTGGAACGAGATCGACGGGGTCGACTACGATCAGGAGATCTACGCCATCGGCCGCGCCGAGGGCTCCGGAACGGACACCTCGTTCCGCCTGAACATGCTCGGTGCCGCCGACGCCTCGATGTCGGGCGTCGACACGCGCTTCGGGCAGAACCAGCAGGTCGCGCAGGCCGTCTCCCAGAACGAGGGCGCCATCGCGTACATGGCGCTCGCGTTCACCAGCGAAACGGTCATCCCGATCTCCATCGAGTTCGACGGCACGCTGTACGAGACCAGCCGCGACGCGGAGAACACCATCTTCGACAGCGAGTACCCGCTCAACCGCGACCTCCACATGTACACGCTCATCGAGGAGAACAACCCCGAAGCCGGCGGCTACGACCGGCGCGAGGCGGCGTTCGTCAATATGTTCCTCAACGAGTTCGGACAGAGCGTCTTCGTCGAGGGGAACAACTACATCCCGCTCCCGACGAGCGACCTCCAGTCGATGAAAGACAAGGTCTCGTCCGTCGCCACGGAGGATCTCATCTCGCCGTAGTCCGACGACCGACGGTCGATCGACCCGAGACGAGCGTCGTCTCGGCCGACTGACCCCCCGCGACCGCCCGTCTCTCCGCGGCCGCCGGCGCTCACGGTACGGACGAACATGGCTTCTACGACACACAACACGCGAATGCTCTCGATAACAGACAGATGCCAACGGTAACAGACGCGCTCGGCGGGCGACTGACCGACGCGCTCGGCGCGCAGCGCAGACGAGTCAGGGAGTTCGTCGACGAGACCGAACCCCCCGCGCTGGCGATCATCTCCGCGATGACGCTGTCGCTCTTGGCCACCCTCGTCGGGTTCCTCGCCGTCTCCGACCTCACCATCGCTCCCTTCGTCGTCTTCCTCACGGCGGCGGGGATCGGCTGGTTCCGGTACCAGGAGGAGACCGCGTACACGATCGCGCTGATGATGACGGTGTCGACGATCCTCATCCTCGGACTGATCATCGTCTTCATCTTCCGCGAGTCCGTCCCGGTGATCCGATACGAGAGCGCGACGGCGTTCGGGATCACGGTCCCCGGCCTGCGGATGTTCATCCAGCCGAACTGGGACGCCGTCTCGCCGCCCATCCGGTACTCGATGGTGCCGATGATCCACGGGACGGTGATGGTGACGCTGATCGCCTCCGCGGTCGCCGCGCCCCTCGGTGTTTCCGCGGCGCTCTTCCTCTCGGAGATCGCCCCCGCGACCGTCCGCGAGGTCGTCAAGCCCGGCGTCGAGATCCTCGCCGGCATCCCCTCAATCGTCTACGGGTTCATCGGGTTCACCGTGCTGGGCCCGTGGGCCTCCGACCAGTTCCAGACGACGGGGCAGGGGTCGTACCTGTTCGTCGGCATCGTCGTCGGGCTGATGGCGCTCCCGACCGTCGTCTCCGTGGCCGAAGACGCGCTGAGCAGCGTCCCGGAGTCGATGAAGAGCGGCTCGCTGGCGATGGGGACGACCGACTGGCAGACGATGACCTCGATCACGCTGCCGGCCGCGTTCTCCGGCGTCTCCGCGGCGGTCCTGCTCGGCGTCGGCCGCGCCATCGGCGAGACGATGGCCGCCACGGTGATGCTCCGCGGCGTGCCTCGCCTCACGGAGCCACTCGTCAACGTCTTCTACGGGCAGGAGACGCTGACGTCGATCATCGCGCGGAACTACGGCGAGGCCGACGGCCTCCAGATGGACGCCTTGTTCGTCGCGGGCGTGATCTTGTTCGTCACCGTCCTCGTCATCTCCATCGGCGCGCAGTACATCGAATGGAGAATGCACAAGCGGCTCGGGGGTGAGGTCTGATGGCGGACGCGAGCCAGACGGACGCTAGGCTCGTCGAGTCGGAGACCACGGAGACGGACGCCGTCGCGGGCGTTGCCGTCGGGCTCTCGGCGGTCCTGTTCGCGCTCGCCGTCGCCGCGCTGTTCGAGCGCGTCAGCCTCACCGGCTCGCTGTTCGGGATTCGGACCGTGACGCTGCTCGGCGGGCTCCTGACCGCGCTCGGCGTCGCGGTGGTCGCCTTCGGCGCCGGCTCCCGTCTGGGCTACGTCGAGACCGACCCCGACCCGAGCGCCGGGCTCGTCGCCGGCTTCGGCGCCGCCGTTCCGTGGGTCGTCGTCGGCGGGAGCGTCGCGAGCCAGACGCTCGGTCTCGGCACGACGGTCGGCGTCCTCGCCGGGACGGCCGTCGGCGGCGGCGCGTTCGCGCTCACCGTCCTCCCCCGCGAGGACGTGGGGTCGACGCTCCCGCTCGGGAGCCTCCTCGCGCTGACGGGGCTCGTGTTCCTCACCGGCGTCATCGGCCCGACGTGGGTGTGGGAGCTGGACTGGGCCCAGCAGGCGGCCCTCACCGCGGAGTTCCTCATCCCCGCGGCGACGCTGTTCAGCGGGCTGTACGGCGGCTGGGCCTCGGCGAAGGCGTACGGTGGCTTCGGCGCCCGCGGTCGGCACACGGGCGCGTACGTCCTCGTGTACCTGAACGCGCTCTCGATCGTCGCTTTCCTGTTCGTCCTCGTCGCCTTCGTGGTCGTCCAGGGGGTCCCCGGGCTGTTGAACGGCGTCGAGATCGGCCTCGGAACCGGGCCGCAGACGACGGTCCTCGGCGTCTCGGTCACGCTGCCGGTGTCCGTCCCGTTCGTGATGAACGGCGTCGCCCTCTTCAACGACTTCCAGGGCGTGTTGCCCGCGATCGTCGGCACGGTCTGGCTCGTCCTCGGCGCCGTCGTGCTGGCGGTCCCGCTGGGCGTCGGCGCGGCGCTCTTCCTCACCGAGTACGCGGACCGCGGTCGGTTCACCCAGGTCGTCGAGATCGCGACAAACGGGCTGTGGAGCACCCCCAGCATCGTCTTCGGGCTGTTCGGCTTCGCCTTCCTCATCCCGCGGTTCGGCAACGGAAAGTCGCTGCTCTCCGGGATGATCACGCTCGGGTTCATGCTCCTCCCGCTCGTGGTGATCACCTCCCGGGAGGCGATGCTCTCCGTCCCCGACGAGTACCGCGACGCGAGCGCCGCGCTTGGGGTGTCGAAGTGGCAGACGATCCGGAGCGTCGTCCTCCCGGCGGCGCTGCCCGGCGTCGTCACCGGCGTCATCCTCGGCGTCGGTCGGATCGCCGGCGAGACGGCGCCGATCCTGCTGACGATGGCCGGCGGGACGTTCGTTCCCGGCTCGCAGACGGTCGACGTCCTCGGGAGCTTCCAGTTCACGTCCGCGCCGCCGTTCGTCGCCAATCCGGCCCTGCTGGAGGCAACCTCAGCGCTGCCGTACCAGCTGTACGCTCTGATTTCCGCCGGCGTGGGTGCCAGCAGCAACGTCGGCAACGCGGACGAGTTCCGCTGGGCGACGGCGCTGGTGCTGCTCGTCGTCGTCCTCTCATTCTACGCGATCGGCATCGCGACGCGCTACTACTTCCGGCGACGGCTCACACACACCTGAATCCGATGAGCGAGAACACCACCCAACAGACCCAGACCGCATCGACCGACGACCGCTCGCCGACCGACGGCCGCTCGCCCACCACGACGACCGGCGAGACCGTCGAGCAGACCCGCGACGAGTGGACCGACTACGAGTTCCGCGGCGACACGAAACTGGCCGTCGAGGACCTCGACGTTCACTACGGCGACGACCACGCGCTGAAGGGCGTCTCGATGGAGATCCCCGAGAAGAGCGTCACCGCCCTGATCGGCCCCTCAGGCTGCGGGAAGTCGACGTACCTCCGGTGTCTCAACCGGATGAACGATCGGGTCAGCTCCGCCCGGATCGACGGCTCGGTGAAGCTCGACGGGCAAGAGATCTACCGGGACGGGGTCAACCTCGTGGAGCTGCGTAAGCGGGTCGGAATGGTGTTCCAGTCGCCGAACCCCTTCCCCAAGACGATCCGCGAGAACATCGCCTACGGGCCAAAGAAGCACGGCGACCTCGACACGGGCCTCCTCGCCCGCCTGCTGAACCGGAGCGACGCCGACGAGCGCGACGCGCTCGTCGAGCGGTGCCTCCGCGACGCGGCGCTATGGGACGAGGTGAGCGACCGGCTCGACGACAACGCGCTCGGGCTCTCGGGCGGCCAGCAACAGCGGCTCTGTATCGCCCGCTGCCTCTCGGTCGACCCGGAGGTCATCCTGATGGACGAGCCGGCGTCCGCCTTGGACCCCATCGCCACGGCGAAGATAGAGGACCTGATCGACGACCTCGCGGAGGAGTACACCGTCGTCATCGTCACGCACAACATGCAGCAGGCGGCCCGGATATCGGACCAGACCGCCGTCTTCCTCACGGGCGGCGAGCTCGTCGAGTACGGCGACACCGATCAGGTGTTCGAGGACCCACACAGCGAGCGCGTCGAGGACTACATCACCGGCAAGTTCGGGTGATCCCATGCCCCGAGAACAGTACCAGGACTCGCTCGACGAGCTCCGGGCGGACGTGCTCGCCATGGGGGATCAGGTGATAGGGCAGGTCGAACGGAGCCTCGACGCCGCGGAGCGCCGCGACGAGCCGCTGGCGAAGAAAGTGGTCGACGCCGACGCCGCGGTCAACGAGACGTACCTGCGCTTGGAGGACCGGTGCGTGGACCTGTTCGCGCTCCAGCAGCCGGTCGCGGGCGACCTCCGACTCGTCACCGCCTCGTTCAAGATCATCACCGACCTCGAACGCATCGGCGACCTCGCGGTCAACCTGGCGGACTACCTCCGGACCGCGACGCGGACGCTCTCGCCGGAGGTTCAGCTCGACGCCATCGGCGAGGCGGCGCGCGACCTCCTCGAACGGAGCCTCGCCGCGTACGAGGCCGAGGACGCGGCCGCGTGCCGCGCGGTCGCGGCCGACGACGACGAGGTCGACGCGCTCTGCCAGCGGGCGAGCGAGAGCGTCACCCGCGACCTGATCGCGGGGTCGGACGGGGACGGCTGGGAGGCCGAACGGCTGTTGGACGACGTATCGCGGGTGCTGTTGACGATCCGAGACCTCGAACGGATCGCGGATCACGCCGTGAACATCGCGGCGCGGACGCTGTACATGATCGAAAACGACCCGGAGCTGCTCTACTGAGATGGAGTCGAGAAAGGTCCAAACCGTGGGGAACGGGACGTACACGGTCTCGCTCCCGAAGGACTGGGCGGAGTCGCAGGGCGTCGCGTCCGGCGACACCGTGACGCTCCACGACCACATCGACGGCGTGTTGGCGGTCCAGACCGGGAACGGCGGCGACGGCGACCCGCCCGTCGCCCGGATCGAGTCGGCCGACCCGGAGGTAATCGAGCGGGCGCTGCGGGCGGCCTACGCCGCTGGCGCGCGCGAGGTCACGCTCGAACGGGACGAGCCGCTCACCCCGGACCAGCGGCGCGTCGTCGAGCGGGTCGCCCGCAACCGGATCGGGATGTCGGTGGCCGCGGAGTCGGAGACCGCGACGACGGTTCAGATCATGCTGGACTCGGCGGAGGTCTCCGTGAGTCAGTCGCTCCGACAGCTGGCGTTCACGGTCCGCTCGATACACGGCGACGCGGTCGAGGCGCTGGCGACGCCGCCCGACTCGTCGCCGATCGGCTCCCGCGACAAACAGGTCGACCGCCTCGCGTCGATGATCGACCGGTCCGTCTCCCGCGGCATGGCCGACCTCGGGGAGGTCGACGCCCTCGGCACGACCCGCCCGGAGCTGTTCGAGTCGTGGACGGCGATGCGGGAGCTGTGCCGCTTCCGCGACGCGGCGGCGGACATCGGGAACGCCGCGGCGGCCCTCGACGACCCGCCGTCGGCCGCGCGACTGGCGGCGTGTCGCGACTTCGGTCGCACGGTCCGAGAGGTCGTCTCCGACGGGGTGAGCGTCGCCCTCGGCGACGAGGGCGCCGACGTCGCTCGGAGCGCGGTCGGTGAGCTGCGCCGGGCTCGCGACGACATCGACGCGCTCGATCGAGAACTGGACGAGGCGGGCGCGGGGGCGGCGGAGATCCGCCGCGTCGCGCGCGCGCTGCGGCGAACCGCGGAGTGCGGGGGCGACGTGGCGGAGATCGGGCTGCGTCGCGCGGTCCGCTGCCGCGAAACGATACGCGACCGCGACCCGGGACGGATGAACGAGTAGATGTCGGGTCCCGCCCAGACCCGCCAAGCGCAACGCCTGTAAGCGCGGGGGGAGAGGAGACTCGTATGACCGTTTGCGAAGCGCCGGGGAAGGTGTACCTCTTCGGCGAACACGCCGTCGTCTACGGCGAGCCGGCCGTGCCCGCGGCGATCGAGCGGCGCGCCACGGTGACCGCCGAGCCGCGCGAGGACGACCACGTGCGCGTCGAGGCCGAGGACCTCTCTCTGAACGGGTTCACCGTGGAGTACGCGGGTGGGACGAGCGACCGGCCCGATGTCGACGTGCCGACGCCGCTCGTCGAGGCCGCGATGGGGTACGTCGACGCGGCCGTCGAGCAGGCGCGCGAGGCGGCCGACGCGCCCGACGCCGGCTTCGACATCACCGTCGAGAGCGACATCCCCCTCGGCGCGGGGCTCGGGTCGTCGGCGGCCGTGGTCGTGGCCGGTATCGACGCCGCGACGCGCGCGCTCGGGGAGCCGCTCGACCGCCGAGAGCTGGCCGAGCGGGCGTATCGGGCCGAGTTCGAGGTCCAGGACGGGCAGGCCTCCAGAGCGGACACCTTCTGCTCGACGATGGGCGGCGCGGTGCGGGTCGAGGGCGACGACTGCGAGCCGATCGACGCGCCGAACCTTCCGTTCGTCGTCGGGTTCGACGGCGGCGCGGGCGATACCGGCGAGCTGGTCGCCGGTGTCCGCGAACTGCGGGCGGAACACGAGTTCGCCGCCGACACGGTCGAATCGATCGGCGACCTCGTCCGGACGGGCGAGGAACTGCTCGCGGATGCCGACCCCGAGAGCGACCCCGACCCGGCGCTGCTCGCGGAACTCGGCGAGCTGATGGACTTCAACCACGGACTGTTAGCGGCGCTCGGCGTCTCCGCCCGGTCGATCGACGCCATGGTGTGGGCCGCGCGGGACGCGGGCGCGCACGGTGCGAAGCTCACCGGTGCGGGCGGCGGCGGCTGTATCGTCGCGCTCGACGAAAGCGACGCGACGGAGACCGCGCTCTCGTTCACGCAGGGCTGCGAGGAATCGTTCCGCGCCGAGCTGGCGACCGAGGGCGTCCGGGTGGTGGAGCCGTGACGGGGGGCGAAGCCGCCAGTAACGACGACGCCGGCGGAGAGTCCGCTCCCCCCGTCGTCCTCAAGCTCGGCGGGAGTCTGATCACGGAGAAGAACGAGCCCGAAACCCTCGACGAGGCGGCGCTCCACGCGGCCTGCGACGCCGTCGCGGACGCCCTCGCGGCGGGTACGGCCGACCGGCTCGTCGTCGTCCACGGCGGCGGGAGCTTCGGCCACTACCACGCCAGCGAGCACGGCGTGTCGACGACCGACGGGACGCGGGACGCCGAGGCGGCGGCCGCGATTCACGGGGCGATGAAGCGGCTGAACGCGCACGTGTTAGAACGACTCCGCGAGCACGGAGTCCCGGCGGTGCCGGTTCACCCGCTGTCGCTCGCGGCGCGGGCCGACGGCGCGGACGGCGGGCTCGACCTCCCGCTCGGGTCGACGGCGACGCTGCTCGGCGAGGGGTTCGTTCCGGTCCTCCATGGCGACGGCGTGGCGACGGCGGGCGACGGGGTGACAGTCGTCTCGGGTGACGAGCTGGTCGTCGAGCTCGCGTCCGGACTTGGCGCACGCCGCGTTGGGGTCTGCTCGACGGTGCCCGGCGTCCTCGACGTCGACGGCGACGTGATCCCAGCGATCGACGACTTCGGGTCGGTCGCGGACGCCCTCGGCGCGAGCGACGCGACGGACGTCTCCGGCGGGATGGCGGCGAAGGTGCGCGAGCTGCTCGCGCTCGACGCGCCGGCGTACGTGTTCGGCGCAGAGGGGCTGGTCCCGTTCCTGCGCGGCGAGGGCGCGGGGACCCGGATCGATTGAGCGGGTGACCGCGGGCGCGTCGCAAACGGTGGCGCGCCCCCGTACAGAACCCTTATTCGACCCACGGCCCTCCTCCCCGGCATGAACGAATCGGACGTACGGGAGCGGCTCGCGGAGGTGCGGGACCCCGACCTCGGCGGCGACATCGTCTCGCTCGGGCTGGTGAACGGCGTCGACGTCGACGAGGCGGACGGAACGGTCCACGTGTCGCTCGCGCTCGGCGCCCCCTTCTCGCCGACCGAGTCGGCCATCGCCGACGACGTGCGCGAGGCGCTCGCCGACACCGGGCTCGACGTCGAGCTGTCGGCGTCGATCCCGGACGACCTCTCGACCGAGGAGCAGGTCCTCCCCGGCGTACAGAACGTGATCGCGGTCGCCTCCGGGAAGGGCGGGGTCGGGAAGTCGACGATGGCGGTCAACATCGCGGCCGGGCTCTCCAAACTCGGCGCCCGCGTCGGCCTGTTCGACGCCGACGTGTACGGGCCCAACGTCCCGCGGATGGTGTCCGCGGAACAGCGCCCGGAAACCGACGGCGAGACGATCGTGCCACCGGAGCGGTTCGGCGTGAAGCTGATGAGCATGGACTTCCTCACCGGCGAGGACGACCCCGTCATCTGGCGCGGCCCGATGGTCCACAAGATCATCACCCAACTCGTCGAGGACGTGGAGTGGGGCGAGCTCGACTACCTCGTGATGGACCTCCCGCCGGGCACCGGCGATACACAGCTCACGATCCTCCAGACGCTGCCGCTGACGGGGGCCGTGATCGTCACCACGCCGCAGGACGTGGCGCTCGACGACGCGGTGAAGGGGCTCCGGATGTTCGGTAAACACGACACGAACGTCCTCGGTATCGCGGAGAACATGGCCGGATTCCGCTGCCCGGACTGCGGCGGCTTCCACGAGATATTCGGCTCCGGCGGCGGGAAGGCGCTCGCCGCGGACCACGACCTGCCCTTCCTCGGCGGCGTCCCGCTCGACCCCGCGGTCCGGACGGGCGGCGACGACGGCGAGCCCCTCGTCTTGGAGGACGGCGAGACCGCAGACGCGTTCAAGGTGCTCGTCGAGAACGTCGCGAACAACGCCGGGGTCGTCCGCCGCCGCGGGGTGAGCGGCGAGCGATGACCGACGCGGACGACGGCGCGGGGGCCGGCGACGAAACCGGGGCGACCGGCGACGACCCGGAGGACCCCCTCGCGGCCGCGGGCGTCGACCCGGTGGTACCGGACGAGGCGTCGGGCGCGGAGATCCCGGCCGACGCGGAGGTGCGGGAGTTCCTCCGCGAGGTGGCGGCGGACGTACGCGCGGAGAGCTCGGAGAGCAAGCAGCTCTCGGCGATCCTCTACCGGGTGTCGGACCTCTACGACGAGGAGGAGGAGACGTCGCCGGAGGAGATCTACCTCAACGTCCGGCACATCATGCGGATCAAGGCGGAGGGCGGGCTGCGTCGCTGAGGCCGCCGGAGCGGACGGCAGTCACGTCGCCGGGCGGGGTCAGTCGTCCGCGTCGGCCGCCGGGGCGGAGTCGATCGGGCTATCGTCCAGCGGCGTCGCGTCGTCGACGACGCGCGCGAGCCCGAGCCGCTCGGCGGTCTCCGGCGTCGGGAGCCCCCGTTCGCCCCACCCGCGTGCCGCGTAGTACCGATCGAGCAGGCGGTCGAACGCGTCGACGTCGACGCCCGGCGTCCCGTCGGCCGCGTCGGTGCGGAGCGGCTCAGGGAGCGCGTCGTCCGCGCGGTCGAATCCCTCTCGGGCGTTGAACAGTCGGGTGAGCGTCCAGATGCGCTCGCCGGTCGTCGCGAGCGCGGCGGGGGAGGGATCCGGTCGGCCAGCGTCCCTCGCGTCCCCGCGTTCCGACTCGTCGCGGTGCGGGCCGCCGCAGTCGTCGACCGCCGGGTGCTCGATCGCCGCGAGCCACTCCGCGCCGAGGTCGGCACAGACCGCCTCGCCGACGAAGTCGTCGACGACGAGGCTCCACAGGACCGAGCGCGCGTTCTGCTCCCCGACCACGTCGCGCACCCGGTCGGCGAGGGAGCGGTCGGGACGTGCCAGCGGCTCGCGCTCCTGCGGTCGCGCGCGCCGGTGACACGCGCCGCGGTCGCTCGTCGCGTACGCGAGCGCGACGCCGACCGCCGCGCGCGGGTCGAAGCCGGGCAGCGCCATCGACTTCACCGTCGGCACGAGCGCGTCGCCGCCGAATTGGGCCACCGCGGCGTCGACCCCGTCGGCGAGGGCGTCCGGGAGGTCCGGGTCCACGTCGAGATCGGCCGGGGGGTCGCGGGCCGCGATCGCCTTCAGCAGGTGCTCTGCGCCAGCGGCGTCACCGAAGTCGACCGGGCAGTCGACGACCCCAGCCCGCCCGGCGCGGATCGCCCAAGCGACCGCGCTGCCCGCGCCGATCACGTCGAGGCCGAGACGGTCGCAGACCCCGCAGAGCTCCGCGACGCGGTCGAAGTCGTCGATCCCGAGGCCGGCGCCGAGCGTGATCGGGGCCGCGCCGCGCGGGATCACTTCGCCGTCGGGCGTGTCGATCCGGAATCCGCCGGGGACGGCCGAGTCGCCCTCCCTGACTCCCTCGCGTCCCGTCGCGCGGGCGGTCGCGGCCTCGACGCCGATGTCGTCGACCCCGTCGAAGCCGGTCTCCGTCCATCCCTCGGCCGCGAGGATCCCGACCTCGTCCGCGTAGTCGACCGTCTCGATCGTCTCGCCGGCCGCCTGCCACTCGCCGGTCGGCCGCCGCCCGTACGTCTCGGCGTCGCGGTCGCGGCGGGCGGCGAGGTCGTCCGGGACCGCCGGCGGGGGGTCGCGGGCGACGACTGCATCGGCCTGCTCGTGACCGGGACCGCCGACAGACCGGTCCGGATCGAGGTCGAGGGGGGTCGCGCCCGGGTCAAGCCGACCGACGCGTGGGGCGACGACGCCGCCGAGACCGCCGAGCGGTTCCCGGACGCCGGCGTCGCCTGCGTCGGCCCGGCCGGCGAGCCCGGGGCGGCGTACGCGACGATCGCGAGCGACGGCGGCGACCACCCCGCCGGGCGCGGCGGCGCCGGCGCGGGTACGGGCCCGAAAGCGGCGCACGCCGTCGGCCCCCGGCCCCCCCCGCCCGCCGTCCCGGACGGACCGCGCCGCCGGCCGC
>NZ_NEWJ01000137.1:0-1517 GCF_002135045.1 Halorubrum sp. SD683 | reverse complement strand
TCAGTCATCGTCGCCTCCGTGCGAGCAGCGCCGTGACGACGAGCGCGACGAGCGCGACGAGCGGGCCGAAACCGGGCGTCGCGTCGCCGCTGGCGCCGCCGTCTCGCGTCGCTCCGTCGTCACCGGCACTGTCGCCGCCGACGCCCCCCTCGCCGCGCTCGAAGTCCTCGACGGTGAACTGTACGTCGCGGACCGTCTCGTTCGCGGAGAGGGTCTCCTGCGGGTTCAGGTTCGCGACGCCCTGCGTCTCGTCGACGAGCACGTCGTCGTCGAACAGCGCGGCGTCGACGTAGTAGTTGTAGCCGTTCGGCACCTCGACGGTCGCCGTCACGGTGTCGGTGCGACCGGGGCGGACGGTGCCGACGGTCTCCGTCGCCTCCCCGGCGATCACGTTCGACTCCGCCTGCCGGAGGTAGAGCCGGAGGTCGACGTCGTCGCTCGGCTCGTCGCCGCGGTTCGTCACGGAAATCGACGCCGACAGCGTCGCCGTCTCGTTGTCGGCCTCGGTGACGCTCACGGCGACCGTCGGCCAGACCGTCCCGTCGGTGAAGCCGACCCTCGTGTCCGCGTAGTCGGGCGTGAGCGCTGCGACGCCGCCGACGCGAGTGGTCTGTTCCTCGCGGCGCTGGCCGTCCGCGAAGACGACCGTCTCGATGCGGTAGCCCCCCTCGCGCTCGACGTCGACCGTGCCGTTGACCGTTTGCTCCCCCTCGAAGTTGACGTCGCCCACGTCGACCGTGGTCTCGTCGACGAGGAGGCCGGACTCGCTGCCGATCGCGCGGTGGCGGACCGTGACGTTCTCGACCGTCGAGCCGCGGTGGCGGAGGTCGGTGCCGAGCCGGAGCTCGGCGGTCTCGCCGCGCACCTCGCCGGGCGCGACGGTCGCGCCGGCGACGTCGATCCGGCCGGGCGGCTCGTTCGTCTCCCGCGGGTCGGTGATCGCGCCGGGGACGGCGACGGCGCCGACCGCGCTTGCGACGAGGAGGGCGGCGGCCGCCGCCAGGAGGGCCGTGCGGGTGTCCATACGCGACCCCTCACGAGCGTCATATAAGTGCTTTGTCCAGTCGGCGTCTGCGCTTGGAACCGAGCTCAGAGGAGGCGATACCGCCCGTTCGACTCGGTGAGTTCGCCGCGGTGCGCGAGGCGGGTCAGGATCTCGCGGGCCGCGTCGGCGGGGACGCCGTCGGCCGCGGCGCGATCCACGACGGCCGCCTCTGTCGGGTCGTCGAGGGCGTCGACCGCGTCCCGGACGACCTCGGTGCGGCTCCGGGAGCCGCCCCCGCCGCCCTCGGCGCGCGAGGCGGCCTCGTCGACGGCGTCGGCGTCGATGCCCGACGACTCGAGGTACTCGCGGTCGCCGATGCCGGCGTCCTCGACGGCGGCCTCGAGGTCGGCGACGTGGTCCACCTCGGTGAACGCCGCGCTGTCGCCGCGCTTCTTGGCGAGCAGCGCGGACCGCGCCTGGCGGGCCGCCGCGCGCTCCTCGGACTCGAAGAAGCGCTTGAGCTTGGCGGTCC
>NZ_NEWJ01000136.1:0-1668 GCF_002135045.1 Halorubrum sp. SD683 | reverse complement strand
GTGTCGCCTCTCGCTCCAGAAAATCTAACTCGATACAACCGCTATCGCCGCTGAGGCGGTCGAAACTGAGCATGGACCACTCGAACTTTTGACCGCCTCATCCTTCGACCTTATCTCAACACGGCCCAGAAAGAGAGCACTCAGATCGATCCGGGCATAGCCGCGAACTACGTCCCCTGTACTGAGCGCTCCGGCCTGACCGAATCCGAGAGGAACTTAGTACGACACTCGCGCTCTGTATTCAGTACGACTCCAAGAACGTATCCCCTGCTGAGGATTTCAACAGACCCAAACGGTCGTTTGCGAATCGGTGGAGAACACCACCGAAGCCCCAGTCGCGAGGCCGCAGTACGCTCGTTGCGCTCCTCGCTCGCTCCGCTCGCTGCGGTGCTTACGTCGCCTACTGCGGCCTCGCGACTGCCCCTTCGAGTCCCACCCAACCGCGACCGCACCGCACCTCACGGCTCCCCAGCCTCGTCACCGGACTACGTCCGGTTGTAAGCGAAAGCGGTGCTCTCGCCTTGTCGGTGGTCCGAAGCGAAGCGGAGGACCACCGACTCCCTCGCGCGTGCTCCTCGCAGCCGCCTTCAGCGGCCGCTCGCAGGCACGCACCACCGCGGCTACCTATTGAAATGCCTCCCGAAACCTCTCACCCCGGTCACTCGTCTTATGGCCCCTCTCGCCACAACCTATTCCCTCCCGCCATTCGAATCACGTCTCGATGAAGATCGGTCTCATCTCGGACGTTCACGCGAACCTCCCCGCGCTGGAGACGGTCCTCGACGACATGCCGACGGTCGACCGCATCTACTGCGCGGGCGACGTGGTCGGCTACAACCCGTGGCCCGCCGACTGCGTCGAGCGCGTGCGCGATGTCGCGGCCGCGACAGTGCGCGGGAACCACGACCGCACCGTCGAGACCCCCGAGCGCTACCGCGCCAACCGGATGGCGGAGGCGGGGCTCGAACGCGCGAAGGCGTCGCTGTCGGCCGACCAGCGCGACTGGATCGGTGCTCTCCCGCGCACGGAGACGTTCGGGGGCGACCGGTACCTGCTCGCCCACTCCCACCCCGCCGCCGAGCGCGAGGACGCCTACGTCTACCCGGACGACTTCCCGACCCTCGACCGGCACATGGGGGAGTACGACGGGATCGTCCTCGGCCACACCCACGTTCAGGGGGTCCGCGAGGTGGCCGGCGGCTTCGTCTGTAACCCGGGCAGCGTCGGCCAGCCCCGCGACGGCGACCCGCGGGCGGGCTACGCGGTCCTCGACACGACGGCCGACGGGGCCGACGCGGTCGAGACGCATCGCGTGGAGTACGACATCGACCGCGTCGCCGAGGCGGTCCGCGAGGCCGACCTGCCGGACCTGACCGCCGAGCGCCTCTACGAGGGGGAGTGAGTCAGGCGCCGTCGGCGGGATCGCCGGCGGCCTCCCCGCCCACGCCGCGATCGTCGCTCCCGACCTTCACGTCCAACCGCTCGTAGAGGAACGCCCACGAGTCGGTCTGCTCGTCGACGACCATCGAGGCGGGCTTGCCGACGCCGTGGCCCGTCTCTGACTTGGTCCGCAGGAGGAAGGGGCCGCCCTCGGCCTCGTGCTGGAGCCGCGCGGTCATCTTCCGGGCGTGCGAGGGGTGGACGCGCGTGTCGCTCGCGGCCGTGGTG
>NZ_NEWJ01000135.1:0-1713 GCF_002135045.1 Halorubrum sp. SD683 | reverse complement strand
GCCCCCTCGTCCGTGTCTCCCGCGGGGCGATCGCCCGGGACCGTGCCGCTGTCGCCGATCGCGCTGTCGCCGATCGTGTCGTCGGCGTCGGCCGCGTCGTCGGCCCCGACCGCTCCCGGAGGCGCCGGTTCGGGGGGCACCGGCGTCGGACCCTCGCCGCCGTCGGACGCGGACTCGGGGTCGGGCGCCGGGCGGTCCTCGTTCGGCTCCGGCTCGGCGTCGGCGGAGGAGTCTCCCCCGTCGCCGCCCATCGCGCCGGCGAGGGCGCCGGCGTCGCCCGACGCCGTAGCGGCGTCCGACGGCTCGGGTTCCGGGTCGGCGGGAGCCGTGTCCGCGTCCGACGGCTCGGGGCCACCGTCGGGTGAGTCGGTGTCTGCCCGACTCGGCTCCGGCGTCCTCGCTTCGGGGGCCGAGGACCCCTCCTCGGTCCCGAGCGGCCGGTCGTCGCCGTCCGCGGTCGCGGACTCGTCCGGGACCGGCGACTCGCCCGCGAGCACGTCGAGCACCGCTGACTTGTTCGCGCTGATGCGCTCGACGAGGTCGTCGAACAGCCGCCGCTCCTCGGCCGTCATTCCCTCCTCGTCGACGGACATGTCGGCCGCGGCGAAGGAGGCGAGCTTGACGACCTTCCCGACCCGGCGCTCGTAGAGCGCCTCGGCGACCTCCTCCGCGGTCTCCACCTCGTCGGAGAGCCGGCGGACGTCGTCGTCGGAGAACGGGTTCTCGACCTGCTCGGCGCGGCGGTCGCGCGCGGCGCGCAGGTCCGCGACGTACGCGCCCACGTCGTCGTAAAACGAGTCCCGCAGGTGCTGGAGGCTGTCCTTCCGGCGCTCCTTCGCCTGCGCGGATCGGAGTTCGTCGAGGTTCATTTGTCGTCGGTCATCGTTCGGGAGCTTTCCGCGCCTCGCCGCGGGCCATCAGGAAGGCTCCCGCGAACTCGGGCACGGTGTTTCTACCGGATTCAACTCTGACGCGCTCGCCGTTTAATTCTACCGTCCGATCCGCGTCCGTCTCGATCCGGATCTCGCGGCCGACGAACCGGTCCGGGACCGCGTCCCGGAGCGGGTCGAAGTCGGCGAGCTCGTCGCGGTCGAGCGGCGTGACGACGAGCGCGGAGCCGCCGTGGAGCGTCCCCGGGAGCCGGATGAGCCGCCGGGTATCGGTCGTCACCGGCTCGTCGATCGGCGCGGCGTCGGTCGCGGCGACGCGCGCGGCGAGCGCGGAGACGAGCCGGCGGACGCCCGGCCCGCCGGCCTCCACGTTGCCCTCGCGCACGGCGGTCGGGTTCCGGTCAAACGCGCCGAGGATCGTCTCCGCGCGCCCCTCGCCGATCCCGTCGAGTTCCATGAGGCGCTCGCGCGCGGCCTCGTCGCCCATCTCGCGGAGGTCGTCGGCGTACTCGACCAGCGCGTCGTGAACGCGCGCGCCCCACCCGCCCTCGGTGCGGAGGACGCGCTTCGTTGTCCCCCGCTCGGAGACCGTCCGGATCAGTCCGTCGCTGTCGAGGTCGATGGCGCGCACGTAGTCGACGATCTCGCGGCGCGCCTCGCTGTCCAACTCCCGCACGCTCTCGTCCCGGACGTGGACGTGGTAGCCCCGCCCACCGGAGAAGACGACCGTCACGTCTTCGAACGCGAAATCGTCGTCGATGAAGTCCAGCAGCCGCACGAGCGCGTCCTTACACGCCGCCAGCATCTCCGGGTAGGAGGTGGT
>NZ_NEWJ01000134.1:0-1759 GCF_002135045.1 Halorubrum sp. SD683 | reverse complement strand
TGTACGACCGCGCCACCGACAGCTGGTGGCCGCAGATGCTCGCCACCGGGGTCGACGGGTCGATGGCCGACGAGACCCTCGACGAGTTCCGCGTCGTGTGGACGACCGCCGGCGAGTGGGCGACGCGGTCGCGCCGGACGCCGAGGACGGCGGCGGGCTCTCGGGGCTCCCGGGGACGGACCTCCAGCGGAACGAGCAGGGGATCGCGCTGATCGGCGACCCGCGGAACGACGAGAACGTCGTCGTCTCGCAACTCGAGCTCGCCTTCGTGAACTTCCACAACCGCGTCGTCGACCACCTCCGCGGTCCCGGATCGTCGCTCGTCGAGGACGGCGAGTCCGTCCTTGAAGCCGCGCAGCGACTCGTCAGGTGGCACTACCAGTGGGTCGTGCGACGCGACTTCCTCCCCCGGATCTGCGACCGCTACGTCCTGGCCGACATCGAGGAGCGGGGCCGACAACACTTCGTGCCGCCGGGGCGCACGCCGGCGATCCCGGTCGAGTTCGGAGGCGCCGCGTACCGCTTCGGCCACAGCATGATCCGACACGCGTTCGACGTCAACGACGAGGTCGGCGAGGTGCCGCTGTTCCCGACCGGCCCCGGGGACGGGCGGAACCTCCGCGGCGGCCGACCGGTCCCGAGCGACCTCGTCGTCGACTGGTCGCGGCTGCTCGACACCGGCGACGGCGACTACCAGCCCTCGCGGAAGATCGAGCCCCTCCTCGCGCCGACGCTGTTCAACCTCCCGATCGCCGGGGACTCCTCGCTCGCCGTCCGGAACCTCCGGCGCGGGAAGGCGCTCGGCCTGGCCTCCGGACAGGACGTCGCCGCGCGGATGGGGTACGATCCGATCCGCAACGAGGCGTTCGGCGACGAATCGGCGATCATGGAGGCGCTGCAGGCGCACGGTCGCGGCGCAGACCCCGACTCGCCGCTCTGGTACTACGTGCTCGCCGAGGCGGACTACCAGCAGGACGGCGAGCGACTCGGCGCGGTCGGCAGTCGGATCGTCGCCGAGACGCTGATCGGGCTGATCGAGGCTGACGAGACCGCCTACCCCAACGCCGCGCCCGACGGCTGGGAGCCGAGCCTCCCGCAGCCGACGGCGACCGACGGGTACACGCTGGCGGACATCACGGCGTTCGCGGCCGAGGCGAACCCCGACGGACTGGTGATCGAGGCCGTCGACGCGGGCCCGGGGAGCGGCGGCGATGCGGGAGCTAACGGTGACGCCGGCGACGTGACCGGCGACGTGCTCGACGAGTCGGTGACCCTACGGAACGCCGCGGCGGAGCCGATCGACCTGACCGGGTACGTCATCGACCTCGACGGCCAGCGCGACGACCTCCCGGACGCGACGCTCGGGCCCGACGAGACCCTGACGGTTCACGTCGGCGCCGGCGCGGACACGGCGACCGACCACTACCTCGGCCGCGACGCGCCCGCGCTCGACGACGAGGGCGAGGTCGTCACCGTGTACGCCCCCGACGGCGAGCGCACGACGAGGCGGCGGTACGTCGGTTAGGCGGCCGTACGTCGGCTAACGGGCAGTACCTCGGCGAGGCGCCATCCCTCACCGCCGCTCGCCGACGAGCGCGTTCGCGGAGATGACGAGGAACGCGACCCCCGACATGCCGGCGATGACGGCGAACGACGCGCCCCAGCCGAACAGGTCCGCGACGAGCCCGACGCCGACCGAGCCGGCCGAGCCGATCACCGTGTAGACGGTCCGTATCAGGCCGAACCCGGCGCCTCGTTC
>NZ_NEWJ01000133.1:0-1934 GCF_002135045.1 Halorubrum sp. SD683 | reverse complement strand
ACGACCACACCGGGTACCCGCCGATCCCGCCGTCGGCGCCGAGCGTCACGAATCCCCAGAGGCTCACCAGCGTCGCGGTCCCGTCGCCGCCGGGCACGACCGCCATCGGGACCGCGAGCAACGCGGCGGCGAGGAGCCATTCGACGCGCCCGCTGGTCGACGGGCCGTCCGGCTTCGACGCGGGTCGGGGCCTCGATTCCGCCTCCGGCCGTGCGGTCGATTCGGCCGGCGACTGCGACCCCGACCCTGCCCCCGACCCCGAAGCGCCGTCCGGTCTCTCCATGCGAGCGGTTCGACGCCCGGAAGTAAGTATGGTCGGGGCGTCGGGGCGGCGGTGCGTCGGTGCCGCCGCGCGAGCGGTCCCCGTCAAGCGTAACTCATCGCCGCCCGTAAGCAGGGTGTGAACACTGACGACGGCGGCCACCACGACGCGGCGGTCGACGCGCTGGCGGCGCGAGCGTACGAGCGGGCGGGCGACCGCTACACCCGCGGGGGGCGACGCGTGCTAGCCGACCCGCGGCCGGAGGTCGACCCCTTCGAGCCCGACGAGAAGGGGTGGATCGGACAGGGGCTCCAACAGCTGCTCGCCGCGGCGGTCGCGTACCGCGTCGCGGGCGCCGACGGTCGCGCGACCCAGCGCGCGGTTGAGGGGATCGCCGCGAGCCGCGACTTCGGACGCGTCCTCGACGAGCCGGGGCAGGGGGCCTGCCTGAGCGAGTTCGTCGCAGACTTCCGGGTCGCCGGCGGGCTGGGCGGCGCCGACGACGCGTACGACGACGCGGCGGCGCGCTACGAGGCGGCGGACGACGGCGTCGACGCGCCGCAGGCGCTCGCGACGACGCCGCTCTTTGAGGCCGCGGCCGCGACGATCAAGCAGGTCGCGCGGGGACAGGCGGACGGCGAGATCGCGATCAAGTGGGAGGACCTCCACGGCGCCGACCCCGACCGCCCGGGCGATTTCCTCGCGCACCGCGCCCGATTCAAGAAGCAGCGGTTCCGCGGCCTGATCGAGCGCGCGGTTGATGACGGCCACCTCGCCGCGCCCCGAGGGACGACCGAGTACAACAACGACGGGAACCGCTGTCCGAACTGCGGGTCGACCCACGTGAACTGGGCCGGCACCGGGATCCTCTGTCTGCGGTGTTCGACGCCGACCGAGAGCATTTAACGGTCGGAGTCGAACCGGCCGATCGACACCGATGTCGCCCTCCATTCCCTCGTTCGGGAGCGACGAGCGGTCGCCGCCCCGGGGCGCTCCCGGCTCCGGCGCGCTCGGCGCTGACCGCGGGCTCCGGATCCGGATGCTCGTCGCGACCGCGCTGGTGGTCGCGCTCCCGTTCGCGTTCGTGTACGCGTTCGTTTTCCTGATCAACGCGGTCGGCCTCCCACTCTTGGAGTGGGCGAACGAGCGCCCCTACACCGGCGAGGTGTACGTCGACCCCGTCTTCCTCGCGGTCGTCGTCCTCGGCGGGCTAGCGGTCCAGTACCGCTACGGGCCGCGGACCGTGCTCCGGTCGGTCGGCGCGCGGCGCGTCTCGGCAGACGAGTACCCGGAACTCCACGCCGCGGTGACGCGGCTGGCCGCGCAGGCCGACGTGCCCGGTCCCGATGTCGCCGTCAAACACACCGAAATCCCGAACGCGTTCGCGGTCGGGACCCCCGGCGACGGCACCGTCGTCGTCACGACCGGGCTGCTCGACCGGCTCGGCGACGAAGAGCTGGAGGCCGTGCTCGCCCACGAGCTGTCGCACCTCGCCAACCGGGACGCGAGCCTGATGACCGTCGCGTGGGTGTTGCCGACCGTCACCTACTACCTCGCCGTCCTCGCCTCCTACGTCCTCTACGGACTGGTCAGGTTCCTCGGGGCCGGTGGCGGGGGCGGCGGGAACCGCGACGGCCGCGGGCTGCTGGTCGGTCTCGTCGTGATCACGGTC
>NZ_NEWJ01000132.1:0-2093 GCF_002135045.1 Halorubrum sp. SD683 | reverse complement strand
GAGTACTGTCCCTGCGGGTCGGAGAAGAGCGTGTAGGCTCCCGACGCCAGCGGCGGGAAGAGGAGAAACGAGAGGTCGGTCAGGTTCGTTATCTGAGTGACGAGCGCGATGAGCATCGGCACGAGCAACAGCGTCGTCAGGTGGAGCAGATTGCTCGTGTCCTCGGCCCACTGCCGGAGTTCCGCGAACTCCCGGCGTTCGATCCGACGTGCCCGTCGGCGAGCGGCGCCGAGTTTCGCTCGCAGCCTGTCCAGCATTACTCTTGCTTCGCTCGTGGCGGTCAAGAGCGTGGCGGAGCGTCCGACGCGAACGCCGAGCGTGACCCCGACGCGCGTCGGCGACGGAGACGACGCGGACCGAGACGCCTCGACGGGGAACCGAGCTCGCCGGACGACGACCGCACGCAGCCGGCGGTACCAACCGTTAGGTTCCCGGAGGCGAACGGGGACGTATGACCGACGCGGACGACGCCGGCGATCCCAGCGAGTTCCGTGATCTCGACGACCTGCCGGACGACCCGACCGACCGGGAGTACGTGGAGCGAACGATCCGGCTCGCCAAGGAGGCGGTCGAGGCCGGAAACACCCCGTTCGGCGCCCTGCTCGTGGTCGACGGCGAGGTCGTCAGCGAGGCGCGCAACGAGACGCGGACCGAGGACGACGTGACGGCGCACCCGGAACTGACGCTCGCGCGGTGGGCCGCGCGGGAGCTCGACGCCGACGAGCTCGCGGACTGTACCATGTACGCCAGCACGGAGCCGTGCCCGATGTGTTCGACCGCGATCCACTACGCGGGGATCGACCGGGTCGTCTTCGGCGTCGACGGCGAGACGCTCGGCGAGCTCTCCGGCGGCGTGGTGCCGATCCCCTGCGAGGAAGTGGTCCGGCGCGGCGGCGGGGAGACGAGCGTCGAGGGACCGATTGCCGTCGACGCCGCGATGGCCGTTCACCGCCCCTTCTTCGGCGAGTCGTGACGGCGGAGTCAGATGCGAGCGACGGCGGAAGCGGTGGTTCGCCGGCCGTCCTCTGCGTCGGGGCCGCCGCGATAGACGAGTGGTACGCGGTCAGCAACCTCCCGGAGCCGGACGGCGGCGCGTTCGCCCGGGAGGTCACGTCCGCGTTCGGCGGCGTGGGCGCGAACGTCGCGGTCGCGCTCGACCGCCTCGGCCGCGACGCGGGGCTCGTCAGCCGCGTCGGCGACGACGAGTACGGCCGGAGAGCCCTGGAGTACCTCGGCGAGACGGGCGTGGACGGGACGCACGTCGCGGTCGGCGACGACGCCCACACCCGGTCCTTGATCCTCCGCGACCCGGATGGGGAGCGCGCCATCGTCACCGCCGGCGAGAGCTTCCGCGGGCTCCGCCTCGACGGCGACGCGCTCGCCGCGATGGCCGACGCCGACGCGGTCTTCCTCACCGCCTACACGCCTGACAGCGTGGCGCGGCGGGCCCTCGACCGGGTTCGGTCGCTCCGCGAAGCCGCCGAATCAGGCGAGTCAGGGAGCGACCCGCCCGCGCTCGTCTTCGACCTCTCGGGAGCCGTCGAGGAGCTAGTCGGGCGCGGCACGGAGCCGGCGACGGTCTACCGGTTTCTCCATGAGGCCGACCTGTTCGTCGCGGACGGCGTCGCCGCGCCGGCGTTCTTCGGGTCGGCGGACGCCGCGGTCAAACGGGTCGCGAGCGCGCATACCCGAGCGGCCGAGTCGGCGCCCTCACCCGGGCCCGAGTCGCGGTCGCGGGGCGGCCCGACGTGGCCCCGCGCCGTCCTCACGCACGGCGCCGACGGGATGACGGCGATCGCGGGCGGCGAGGTGTCCGAGTTCGACGCGTTCGACGTCGAGACGGTCGACGCGACCGGCGCCGGCGACGCGTTCACCGCCGGGCTGATCGACCGGTGGATCGCTGGAGACCCCGCGGGGCCGTCCGCCGACCGTGACGGCGTCGCTGGCGGCGTCCGGTTCGCGGCCGCGATCGCCGCGATCAACTGTACGAGCCGGTTCACGCAGCCCGGGCTCCCGACGCGGAGCGAGGTCGAGGCGTTCCTCGCGGACCGCGGCGTCGACGTCGGCCGGTAGGGGGCCCTCCTCCCGATCAC
>NZ_NEWJ01000131.1:0-2362 GCF_002135045.1 Halorubrum sp. SD683 | reverse complement strand
GTACAGCGCGTCGACCGCCGTGCCGTCGACGCGCTGTACCACGGCAGCGGCCTCGGGCTGTGGCTCGTCTACTGGGTCGTTCGGCAGTCGGGCGGCTCGGCCGCCGTCGCGAGCGCGGAGCCCCGCGGTACGGCGATCACGCTCACGCTCCCCCGAGCGGACGACTGAGCCGCCGACAGTCGAACCGCTGCCAACGGCGGTGGAACGTCGCGCCCGCGACGCGGGGCGAACGGCGTCGGTCGAGTCAGCGACCGCCGCAAAACGTTTATGATTAACCATGTCATACGGTACCACATGTCACTTAGAGACACCGGACGGCGGCTACGGCTGCGTCGCACCGGTCGCGTTCCGGCCGACGCGCGGGTCCGGCACTACGACGAACTGGACGACGACGAACAGGAGATCGTGCGGGAGCTAGCCGACGAGCCGCAGACGGCGCCGGAGACCGGCGACCTCGACGACGGCGACGTGGTGAAGTTCACCGATTACTATCGGGTGCGAGCGCGGTGAGACCCCCGCGGCCGCCGAGAGGACCGCGACCGGTCGGTGAGCGGCGGAGGGGGTGGCTGCGCGGAAGCGAAGTTGTTTTCGCCGGGCGGGGGTAACCTGGCGCATGGACAGCGGCGGATCCACAGACATGACGCTGGCGTTCGAGCTGAAGGCGCTGAAAGCGCTCGCGGACCCCAACGCGGTGTTCAACAACGCCCGACAGTGGACGGAGTACGTCGGCGTCGTCAGCGAGAAGCCGACCTACGTCGTCACGAACTTCACGCGGAAACACCGCGTGCGACAGGACTTCTTCTCCGGGCCGCGCGGCGTCGAGGAGAGCTTAGAGAACATCAGCGGCCAGTTCGACACGGACCGCCACGTCTTCGTCGGGATCGACGACGAGGACGAGGCGGTCGCCGAGGCGACCGACTGGGAGTTCCTTCACGTCGAGGACGCCGCCGAGGCCGCGGAGTGGACGCTCGCGACCGAGGACGAGACCGACGAGGCGCCGGAGGAGCAGGCCCGAGACGACTGGCCCTGAACGGCGACGGGTCTCCGAGCGGACTCCGGCCCTCCGGCGGTCGCCCGGAACGGCCATGCGCGGCTCGCCGACCGGGAGATGTTTTCACGCGGGCGCCGAACGTCGGTCCATGAGCGACCACGACGACCACGGCCACAGCCACGACGACCGAGAGGATCACGGTCACGGTCATGACCACGACCACGGCCGCGACCACCATCACCACCACGACGCCGAGTCGGTCGCGGTCGCGGTCGTCACCGTGTCCTCCTCGCGGTCAGCGGACGAGGACCCGGCGGGCGACTACGTCGCGGCCGCGTTCGAGGAGGCGGGCCACGAGGTGGCTGTCCGCGAGCTGATCCCCGACGACTACGACAGCGTCCAAGGCACCGTCGACCGCCTCGCCCGCCGGAAGGACACCGACGCGGTGGTGACCACCGGCGGGACGGGCGTCACGCCGGACGACGTCACGCCGGAGGCCGTGCGAGGGCTGTTCGCGAAGCGGCTCCCCGGGTTCGGCGAGCTGTTCCGCCGGCTCTCTCACGAGGCGGTCGGCACGCGGACGATCGGGTCGCGCGCGACCGCCGGGGTCGTCTCCGCCACGCCGGTGTTCTGTCTGCCGGGCTCGGAGAACGCGGTTCAGCTCGGCGTCGACGAGATCATACTCGCCGAGGTCGGCCACCTCGTCGGCCTCGCCGGGCGGGGCCTCGACGAGGAAGGTGACGAGAAAGACGCCGACGGGGAAGCCGACGGCGACGAAGATTCGCCGAGCGACGGGGCCTGACGCCCGGACCCTCAGACCGAAGTGAGGAAGTTCCGGACGAGGTCGTGGCCCGACCCGGTCAACACGCTCTCCGGGTGGAACTGGACCGCCTCGATCGGGTGTTCGCGGTGACGGATCCCCATCACGATCGACTCGCCGTCGTGGTCCGTGGTGGCCGTCACCGCGAACGCGTCGGTGACCTCGGTCGCCGCGAGCGAGTGGTAGCGGCCGCCCCGGAACCCTTGGTCGAGCCCGCGGAACACGCCCTCGCCGTCGTGGTCGACGGGGAACGCCTTGCCGTGAACCGGCTCCGGCGCGTGCCCGACGGTCCCGCCGTACTCGTACACGGCGGCCTCCAGACCGAGGCACACGCCCAGCGTCGGCACCGTCGGCGAGAGGTCGCGCAACACCGGCATCGTCACGCCCACGTCGCGGTCGTTCTTCGGGTGGCCCGGCCCGGGACTGATGATCACCGCGTCCGGATCCGCGCCCTCGACCTCGGCGAGCGACGCGGTGTTCTTGAACACCTCGACGCCGACCGGCTCGCCGTCGATCGTCTGGTCGGAGACGTACTCGACGAGGTTGTAGGT
>NZ_NEWJ01000130.1:0-2393 GCF_002135045.1 Halorubrum sp. SD683 | reverse complement strand
GTGTCGCCTCTCGCTCCAGAAAATCTAACTCGATACAACCGCTATCGCCGCTGAGGCGGTCGAAACTGAGCATGGACCACTCGAACTTTTGACCGCCTCATCCTTCGACCTTATCTCAACACGGCCCCTAAATCGTATGCAACCAGACGCGGACCGACTCACCGGCACGCGACGCGACGCGATCAGGTACTGCGGCGCCGTCGCCGGCGCGGGGCTCCTCGCCGGGTGTAGCGGGAGGGAGACGACGCCGAGCGGGTCCGAGAATGAGGCCGGTTCCGCGGACGGAGGCTCCGGCGGCGACTCGCCGGACACGTACACGGCCGCGATGGCCCCGGTGGGCGAGGTCGAGTTCGACGCGGTCCCCGAGAGCGTGTCGGTGTACAGCCTGCTGTACGCCGACCTCGCCGTGGCGCTCGGCCACGGCGGGGCGGTGAACTCTCTCGGGTTCGACGCCGACGCGGGCGGGAACACGCTCGACGCCTACTACGCGAACCTCGACGGCGTCTCCTTCGATCGCGAGGGGATCACGCAGCTCAACTCCGGTTCGGGCGGGGGCATCTCGGTCGACCGCGAGCTCCTCTACGAGCTCGACTCCGACCTCCACCTGGCCGACCCGGCGCTGTTCGCCTCCTTCGACGGCTGGGACGAGGAGGACGTGGCCGAGGTCCGGGAGCGCGTCGGGCCGTGGTTCGGAAACAGCTACAGCCGCCGGCACGCCGCGCCGCCCGAGGCGTACCGCGACCGGTACGAGTACTACACCCTCCCCGAGATCGGCGAGCGGATCGCCGCCGCGTTCCGAGAGTCGGAACGCTTCGCCGCGCTCGACGCGGTCCGCGAGGACCTGATCGAGACGATCCGGAGCGACCTCCCCCCGGCCGAGGAGCGGCCGACCGTCGCGACGCTCATCTACATGGACGGGACCTACTACCCCTCGCGGACCGACGAGCCGGGGTTCGCGAACGCGCACGTGCGTCCGTTCGACGTGCCCGACGCGTTCGCCGGCGACGACGTCACCTACGAGACGGCATACGACCACGAGCGACTGCTGGAGGTCGACCCCGACGTCGTCCTCCACCAGTACGGGATCGCCTCTTACTACGACGTGGGCGCTGTCCGCGAGGAGCTGTCGGACCACCCGGTCGCCGGCGACCTCTCCGCGATAGCGAACGACCGCTTCTACCCCTCCGGCGATCCGGTTCAGGGCCCGATCATGAACCTGTTCCAGCTGGAGATGACCGCGAAACAGCTGTTCCCGGAGCGGTTCGGTGAGTGGCCGACGTACGAACACGGCGACGACTACCCGGAGATCCCCGCCGACGAACAGCTGTTCGACCGCGGCGAGGTCGCCTCGATCGTCGCCGGAGGGGGCGAATGAGCGGTCCCGCCGAGCCCGAGGCCGCCGACCGCGACGTCGTCGTGGTCGGCTGCGGGCCGGCCGGCTGCGCCGCCGCGGTGTTCGCCGCGCGCGACGGCCTCGACGTGACCGTCTTCGACCGCGGCCGGTCGTCGCTCGCGCGGTGCGCGCACCTCGAGAACTACCCCGGCTTCCCGGCCGGCATCGACGTCGGAACCCTCTCCGACCTCATGCGCGAGCAGGCCGAGCGGGCGGGCTGTGCGGTCGTCGACGACCTCGTCGAGACCGTCGAGCGGGCGACCGACGGCGGGCCCGGAGAGCCCCCCGAGGGCGACGCGCCTCGGTTCGTCGTGACCCCGCAGGAGGGCGACCCGGTCACCGCCCGCCGGGTGGTCGCGGCGACGCGCTACGACGGCGAGTACCTCCGCGGGCTCGACGGGGACGGCGCGATGTTCGAGGCACGCGATCGCGACGGTGAGACGCGCGAGGACTTCGACCGGGAGTACGCGGACCGAGACGGGAAGACGCCGGTCGAGGGGCTGTACGTCGCGTCTCCGTCGGACGCGGACCGGCAGGCGGTCACGGCCGCGGGCCGGGGAGCGCGGGTCGGCAAGCGGGTGGTCGCCGACGCCCGGATCGACGACGGCTGGTGGCCGGCGGCGGCCGAGGGCGTCGACTGGGTCCGCCGCGAGGCCGAGCGCGAGGGCGAGTGGGCCGACCGGGAGCGCTGGATCGAGTGGTTCGACGAGACCCACGCCGACGGCCCGGTCGACCCCGACTCCGAGCGGTTCGCGCGCGTCCGCGAGGCCGCGGTCGACGACGCCCTGTCGGCGTACGTCGACGCGGACGAGGCGGCCGCGCGCGCCGCGGCCGGTCACCGCGCGCTCGCCGAGCGACTCGATCCCGAGGCGGTCGTCGACGCGCACGGGCCCGCCGCGCTGCTCGACGCGCTGGACGACGGGGCGGTCGCGGCGTACGCGGGCGGCGACGGGTCGACGCGCCGCGAGCCGACGGAGGCCCGCGATGAGCGGTGAGGGGT
>NZ_NEWJ01000012.1:0-54857 GCF_002135045.1 Halorubrum sp. SD683 | reverse complement strand
TGTCTCCTCGTACTCCGCGGCCGGGTCGGAGTCGGCGACGAGCCCCGCGCCCGCCCGGACGCCCACGACCGACTCGTCGCCCGACTCGTCGAGCGTCGCGGTCCGGATCACGATCGCGAAGTCGGCGTCGCCGGTCCACGAGTAGTAGCCGACGCCGCCGCCGTACGCCTCCCGCGGCGTCGTTTCGAGGTCGTCGATGATCTCCATCGCGCGCACCTTCGGCGCGCCGGTGAGCGTCCCCGCGGGGAACGTCGCGCGCGTCGCGTCGAAGGCGTCCGCGTCGGCCGCGAGCGTCCCGGTCACGGTCGACTCGATGTGCTGGACGTGACTGTACTTCAGCACGTTCATGAACTCCTCGACCCGGACGGAGCCGGGCTCCGAGACGCGCCGCACGTCGTTGCGCGCGAGGTCGACGAGCATCGTGTGCTCGGCGCGCTCCTTCCCGTCGGCGAGCATCTCGCCCGCGAGCCGGCGGTCCTCGACCGGGCTGGTCCCGCGCGGACAGGTCCCCGCGATCGGGTTCGAGACGACGCGGTCGCCCTGGACGGAGACGAGCGTCTCGGGGCTCGCGCCGACGACGCTCCGGTCGTCGTGGCGCAGCACGTACATGTACGGCGAGGGGTTCACGTCGCGCAGCGCCGCGTACAGGCCGAGCGAGTCCACCTCGCCGCGGAGCTCGCGGCTGCGCGAGATCACGCCCTGGTAGATGTCGCCGTCGAGGACGTGTCGCTTGGCCGTGCGGACGGCCTCCTCGTACTCCCCGCGCGGGTCCGCGGACTCCTCGCGGACGCGCACGCCGTCGGGGTCCGGCGGCGCGGCCTCGCGCAGTTCGGTCGCGACGCGCTCGGCCTCCGCGGCGAGGTCGTCGTACACCGCGGCCGGGTCGTCGTCGACGCCGATCACCGGGGTGAACACGAGTTCGGCGCCGCCCTCCCGCTCGTCGAAGACGACGGTCCGGGTCGTGAGGGCGAACTCCGCGTCCGGGAACTCGGTCTCGGGGCGGTCGACACCGACCTCCTCTAACCAGAGGTCGTAGACCGCCTCGTACGCGAGGAAGCCGACGAACCCGCCCGAGAGGATCTGGCGGTCGGTGTCGGGGAAGCCGCGCAGGGCCACGTCGGGGAACGCGGCGCGGACGCGGTCGACCGCGTCGCCTTCGTCCGGGCCGAGGCCGGGCGCGGTCGTCGCGGCCCCCGCGTCGCCGTCGAGCCCGTCGCCGAGGAACTCGGCCGCCGGGCCGAGCTCGGTCACCTCCGTGCGATCCGGGTGGACGGAGACGACCGCCTCCGGGTCGTAGCCGACGAACGAGTAGCGGGCGTGCCGGTCCGCCTTCCCGCCGTTCGTGAACGCGCCGTCAGGGTCGCTGGAGGCGACCTTCTCGCCGGACTCCAGGAGGAACCCGTACGGCCCCTCGCCGACGAGGGTCGCGTACGCGCCGAGCGGGGTCACGTCGGCGTCGAGCGACGCGGACGCGCGGACGACGACCGGCTTCTCGGCGTCGGCGGCCAGATCGACGAACTCGGCCTTCGAGCGGTCGAGCGAGGGGGCCGCGTCGCTCATGCCAGCTCCATCTCCCGGCCCGCGTTGGCGACGAAGCGGGCCACCGCGTTGTGGTCCTTCCGGCCGCCCTCGATCTCGACGCCCGAGGCGACGTCGACCGCGAAGGGGTCGGCGACGCGGACCGCCTCGGGGACGGTGTCTGCCGTGAGCCCGCCAGCGAGCACGACGGGCGTGGTGAGTCGCTCGGCGAGCTCGCCGGTCGCGCGCCAGTCGTGCGTCTCGCCGGTGCCGCCCGCGCCCGAGTCGTCCGTGGAGTCGACGACGAAGGCGTCGACCGCGCCGTCGAACTCCTCGGCGCGGGCCGGGTCGTCGGCGTCGATCGTGAGCAGCACCTTGCGCTCCGTCTCCGCGCGGATGTAGCGGAGCTCGTCGACGGTCCACTCGCCGTGGAGCTGGATCGCGTCGGGCGCGGTCGTGCGGGCGAGCTCGACCGCGCGCTCGGCGGACTCGGGCATCGTCACGAGCGTCGCGGTGACGAACGCGGGCACGTCCGCGAGCAGCTCCGCCGCCTCGGCGGGGTCGACCTCGCGCGGCGAGTCGACCGGCACCTCCGTGATCACGCCCACCGCGTCGGCCCCCGCGTCGACCGCGGCGCGGAGGTCGGCCTCGCGCGTGATCCCGCAGATCTTCACCCGCGCCATCAGTCGTCGTCCTCCGCGGTCGTCGCGCCGTCCGCCGCTCCGCTCGTCCCCGCGTCAGCCGGGGGCGCCTCGTCGCCGTCGCAGAGGGCCGCGAACTTCTCGGCGGCCGCGCCGGAGTCGATCGCCTCCGCGGCGCGCTCGACGCCCGCGGCGAGGGTCTCGGCCTCGCCAGCGACGTAGACGGCCGCGCCCGCGTTCGCGAGGATCAGGTCGCGCTTCGGACCGGTGACCGAGCCGTCGACGATCCCGCGCAGGTCCGCGGCGTTCTCCGCGGGCGTCCCGCCGGCGACCGCCTCGATCGGGGCGCGGTCGAGCCCGAGGTCGGCGGGCTCGATCGTGAACTCCGTCACGTCCTCGCCGTCGACCTCGGCCGCGACCGTCTCGGAATGGATTCCGATCTCGTCCATGCCCGCGCCGTGGACGACGAGCGCGCGCTCGACGGGCATGTGCGCCAGCGACCGCGCGATGACGGGGACGAGGTCGGGGTCGTACACGCCGAGCACCTGCGCGTCGGCGCCGGCGGGATTGGTGAGCGGGCCGAGGACGTTGAAGATCGTCCGCATCCCCAGTTCCTTGCGCGGACCGATGACGGCCTTCATCGCCGGGTGGAAGACGGGCGCGAGCATGAAGCCGATCCCGTCGTCCTCGATCGCCGCCTCGACGGCTGGCGGCTCCGCCTCGACGTCGGCCCCCGCGACCTCCAGCACGTCCGCGCTGCCCGAGGAGGAGGAGACCGAGTAGTTGCCGTGCTTGGCGATCGGGACGCCCGCGCCCGCGGCGACGACGGCGGCGGTCGTCGACACGTTGATCGTGTCGTGGTCGTCGCCGCCGGTGCCGCAGGTGTCGACGAGCGGCTCGCGGTCGGGCTCGATCGTGCGCGCCGCGTCGCGCATCCCCTGCGCGAACCCGGCGATCTCGGCCTCGGTCTCGCCCTTCGCCCGGAGCGCGGCGAGCAGCGCCCCGATCTGGGCCTCCGTCGCCTCCTCGAAGACGAGCCGCGCGGCCTCGCGCGCCTCCTCTACGGTCAGATCCTCCCCGTCCGTCACGCGCTCGACCGTGTCGTTGAGATTCATTGTGTCCACCGATGTAGTATTCCGCGTTATGATGTACAAGTATGTACACTGTTTTAACGCTGTCGCCGAGACGTGAGACGGTAACACGCAGTCAACGGGGCCGAGAACGGCGAAAACGGGCCTTTGTCGTAGCAGCGACGGCGGTCGGCGCCTACTCGGCGTCGAGGGCGGTCGACCCGTCGGCCTCGACGACGACGACGGGGACCTCGGCGTCGCCGACGACCGTGTCGGTCGTGGAGCCGAACACGAACCGGCCGACGGTACCCGTCGTCGGCGCGCCCACGACGACCAGGTCGTAGTACGCGGACTGCTCGACGACCGCGCCCGCCGCGGTCCGGTCCTCGACGAGCCACCGGTCGGCGCGGTCGAACCCGGTGAGCCGGTCCTCGGCCGCGTCGAGGAGTCGTTCCCCCGCCGCGGCGTAGTCGGCGTCGGCCGCGCCGGCGGGGGCGACGGTCCCGGAGGCGTCGTCGTCGGGTGCCGCGTCGGCGAGCGCCGCGTCGGAGGGCACGACGTGGAACAGTTCGAGCCACGCGTCCGTGGCGTCCGCGATCTCCCGGGCGACGTCGACGGTGGCTCCGGAGTGCGGCCCGGCCCCGACGGCGACGAGGACCGAAGAGACCCGGTCGGGTCGCTCCGCGCGGTCGGCACCGTTCAGTGATACGTCGGCGGCGGTCGGAACCGCCCCCGCGTCGTCGACGGCGGGGCGGATCACGGGGTCGCCCACCGCGGGCGAGCCCGCGCGACCGGCGTCGCCGGCCGCGGTCGAACCGTTCGACTCGCCGCCGGAGGCGCCGTTTCGGGTGCCACCCTCTCGGGCGTTTCCGCCGTCGGCGTCGCTCCCGTTCATATTCGAACGTCTGACGCTCGTCAGATAAATCCCGTTGATTCCGCGTCCGCGGCCGGCTCGGTACGGTGCGTCGGGGCCCCCGACCGGAGCGGGCGGCGCCGGATCGGATCGACCGGACCGGACGAGATGCGACGGCATCGGCTGGGCCTCGGAGCGCGCTACTCCCGGAAGAACTCGTCGCGCTCGAACGGCTCGTCTTCGCCCTCCACCGCGAGGACGTCGAGCGCGGTCACCTCGGCGCCGACGCCGAGCAGGCCCGCGAGGCTCGGCTCGGTCCGGCCCTCGTCGCCGGAGATCAGCTCCTTGATGTAGAGGCCCCCCTCGCCGCGGATCTCGACGGTCGCGTGACGCGCGTCGTCGAGATCGGCCGTCGCTTCGTACACGTCGCGCTCGCGCGTGATGCTCGCGCGGCGGTGGTCGACCCGGTTCGGCGTGTACTGCTCGACGGTCGCCCCCTCCAGCGTGGCGACCGCGTCCGCGAGGGCGTCGGCGTCCACGTCGGCGTCGAACGTCACCGCGGCGCAGTACCGCTTCGCGGCGTCGTGCTCCTTGACGCGCTCGACCATCTCGTAGGTCGCGAGGCGGAGCCCCTCCACCTCGACCGCGCCGTCGGCGAAGGCGTTGATGTCCGACTGGAGGCGGTCGGTGTCGACCCGGCGACGGCGCGGCTCCTCCACTTCGACCACGAACGGGCGGCCGGTGCCGAGCATGAGCGCGTCGACGTCCTCGCGGCCCGCGCCGTGGAACGTCGCCTCCGTCCCGTCCATCACGTCCTCGACGACCGGCGCGGTGTACTCCTCGACGCTGTCGTCGTACAGGTAGCCGGAGCCGCCGCAGTGGTCGCAGGGGTCGGCCCCTTGCCGCCCGGAGCCCTTACACTCGCGACAGGGCCACTCGGTCTGGGGGATGTCCCGCTCCAGTTTCCTGTAGCGGCCGTAGACGAACGTGGAGTTCACCTTCGCGTCGATCTCGTCTTCGGCCAAGTCGATCGTGAACTGGACGTCGGGGCGGTCGAAGGAGACCTCGACGCCCGTGAGCCGCCCGAACCGCTTGCCGACCTCGCGGTTGAACTCCGACTTGAACGGCTCGCCCGCGTCCTCGTCGAGGCCGGCGTCGGCGCGGAGCAGCGCCTCGTTCTCCTCGATCAGCGGTGGCGGGCGCGTGCCGACGTTGTAGGTGGCGAACTCGACGCCCTCGACCGCCTCGGCGGCGCGGTCGGCCCAGTCGTCGAACGCGGCGCAGCGACCCTCGCACACCCAGCAGTCCGCGGTGTCGACCGCTTCGTGGTCCTCGTCGTCGCGCAACGCCAGCGACACGCGGAGCGCCGAGCCCCGGTCGGCGTTCGACAACCCGAAGCTCCGGTCGGCGACGAGCCGGCCGAGGCAGGCGTCGCACACCGGCCCGGTCTCTGTCGCGCGGGCCGCGACGTCGAGTACGTCCATACGCTCACCAGCGCGCCGCGTGGTAACTGTCTTACTACTCGGCGGGGCGGGCGGCGTGCCGATCCGTCGCGGCGGGGCGCACAGTCGGATCGTTCAATGTCGCCCGGACGGAGGGATTCGTATGGGAACGCCACTCGATCCGCGTGAGGAGCAGGTCGCCGAGGTCCTCGACCGGCTGTACGAGGAGTACCCCGACTCGACAATCTCGCTCAACTACTCGAATCGGCTGGAGCTGCTCATCGCGGTGATCCTCTCCGCGCAGTGTACGGACGAGCGCGTGAACAAGGTGTGCGCAGACCTGTTCGAGACGTACGAGACGCCCGAGGAGTACGCGAACGCGCCCCAAGAGGAGATGGCCGAGGCGATCAACTCGATCACCTACTACAACAACAAGGCGAAGTACATCCGCTCCGCGTGCGCGGACATCGCGGAGGAGCACGACGGCGAAGTGCCGGACGCGATGTCCGAGCTGACGGACCTCGCGGGCGTGGGTCGCAAGACCGCGAACGTCGTCCTCCAGCACGGCCACGACGTGGTCGAGGGGATCGTCGTCGACACCCACGTCCAGCGGCTCACGCGGCGGCTGGGGGTCACCGAGGAGGAACGGCCAGAGGCGATCGAACAGGACCTGCTGGACGTCGTCCCCGAGAGCGACTGGCAGCAGTTCACTCACCTCATGATCGACCACGGGCGCGCGACCTGTACCGCGATCAACCCCGACTGCGCCGACTGCGTGCTCGCCGACATCTGTCCCTCAGAGAAGGGGGACGCCGAGGTCGACCTCGCCAGCGGCGAGGCGTGGTGAGCCCGGAGAAGCGGTCCGATCGGATGACGTTCGGGGATTATATTTAAAGACCCGACAGATAGGGGGCCAGGTCGAATTCGTCTCGGCGAAGGGGAACCCGCTTTCCGGTTTATATACTCGTCCGGCGTATTCGCAAGTGAGGAGAGACACAATGTCCACGAAGACCACAAACGAGTTCGGCGGCGAGTTCGGCGGAATCACGTTATTGGGGAAGGCGCACTCGCTGTCGGCGCTGTTCATCGTCCTGCTGCGGGCGACCATCGGCGGGATGATCCTGTTCGCGGGCCTCGGAAAGGTCTCGGAGTGGCCGTTCGACGCCAGCGGCTACCTCATCCACGCGCCCGACGCGGCGAGCCCGGTCAGCGGCCTGTACGCCGCGATGGGGTCGACGCCGTGGTTCGTCGAGTTCGCGAACGTGTTCGTGCCCGCGACGCAGCTGCTGATCGGCACGGCGCTGATCCTCGGCGCGTTCGTCCGCCTGGCCGCGCTGGGCGGGGCAATACAGATGACGCTGTTCTACCTCGGCGGGTGGAGCGGCGACTTCCTCGCCCTGTTCGACTCGACGCTAGTGTACGCGATGGTGTTCCTCACCGTGGCCGCGTTCGGCGCGGGCCGCGTCCTCGGCCTCGACGCCTACATCGAGCAGATTCAGGTCGGCGGGCAGGCGCTCGTCGAGAAGGTCCCGGCGCTCCGGTACGTCCTCGGCTGAACGGGACGCGGGACCGAGCGTCGCAGCCCCCGGCGCGCGAACGCGCGCCGCCGACTCGTTTTCGATGCGCGGAGTGCGGTTCGGCCGATTCGATCTTCCCACTCGATTCACCTGCCCGAGCGCTCGTCGGAGAGCGACGGCGCCGCGCCTTCCGCCTTCCAATCCTTATAAGAGCGAGCGACCGGTACGGAGGGGTAATGGAACTCGGTTCGCGGGACGCGTTCTCCCGGATGGGGACGCTCGGCATCGAGGAGGAGTTCTACATCGTCGATGCCGAGGGCCGCCCGACGTCCGGGACCGACGACCTCGTGTACGGTCGCGACCCGCCCGCGGCGGTGCCGGAGGGGTTCGACCACGAGCTGTTCGAGTGTACGATAGAGGCCCAGACCGAAACGATCGAGGAGGGTGACGACCCCGCCGAGGCGCTCGCGACGGTCCGCGAGGCGCTCGTCGACCACGCCGCCGCCGACGGCTACCAGATCGCGGCCGCGGGGCTCCACCCGACGGCGAAGTGGCGCGAGCTCGACCACGTCCAGAAGCCGCGGTATCAGGCGCAGCTGGACCGCATCCAGTACCCCCAGCACCGCAACGTGACCGCGGGGCTCCACGTCCACGTCGGCGTCGACGACGCGGACAAGGCGGTCTGGGTCGCGAACCGGCTACGGTGGCACTGCCCGGTGCTGCTCGCGCTGTCGGCCAACTCCCCGTTCTGGAACGGGTCCGACACCGGGCTCGCCTCGGCCCGCGCCAAGGTGTTCGAGAACCTCCCGAACACCGGGATCCCCTCCGCCTTCGAGGACTTCGACGCCTTCCAGCGGTACGAGCGCCGGATGGTCGAGACGGAGTCCATCGCGGACCGCGGCGAGCTGTGGTTCGACGTGCGCCCCCACACCGGGCACGGGACCGTGGAGGTCCGCGCGCCCGATGTACAACGCGACCCGGCGATCACCCTCGCGCTCGCGGAGTACGTCCGTGCGCTGGTCGTCGACTACGCCGAGCGGTACGAGGACGGTGAGTCGCCCCGCTCCCTGCGCCGCGAACTCCTCGACGAGAACAAGTGGCGCGCGATCCGTCACGGCCACGACGCCGCGTTCGTCGACCGTGACGGCGAGGAAACGACCGCGCTCGGCGAGGTCGTCGACGCCGAGTGCGACCGGCTCGGGATTTCGGGGATCCGCGAGGTGTACGAGGCGGAGAGCGGCGCCGCGCGCCAGCGCCGGATCCGCGAGGAGTCGGGCGTGGACGCGCTGTGTTCGGACCTCCTCGTGAGACCCTGACGACGCTCAGGACGATCGGCGTCGAAGCGTTTCGTCGGAACGAAAGCGACGAGAAACCCTTTTGCCCGCGTGGCCCCCTGTTTCGGATATGACCACGGACGACACAGCCGCCGAGCCGGTCGACGACCCGGAGGAGTCGCCGACGGACCGGACGCGGGAGGAGCTTCGGAAGACGAAAGAGCGGCTCAGCGAGGGCGCCGACCAGGCGGTGAAGGGGTTCGACGACAACGTCGTCGACCTGCTCGCGTGGCTGCTCGACACCGAGACCCGAGCGCGCATCTACGTCTACCTGCGCGATAACCCCCACAGCACGAGCGACGAGGTCGCGGACGGGACCGGCCTCTACCCCAGCACCGTCCGCGAGGCGCTCGCCGAACTCCACGACGAGGGGACCGTCGAGCGCGGCAAGCGGAAGGCGGAGGGGGCGGGCAACAACCCCTACGAGTACGAGGCCATCGCGCCGAGCGAGCTGGTCCGCGGCGTCGTCGGCGACGTTCAGGCGGAGCTGAACGCCGTCTTCAATCTCGACCGGCGGCTCGGCGGCGAGTCGCCCGACGGCGACACCGAACCCGTCCAGATATCCGTCGACGCCGAGAGCGACGGCGGGGACGAGGGCGGCGACGCCAGCGTGGGCGAAGCCGACGACGGCGCGGAGGGCGACGGAGCGGACGACGAGACGGAGAACTGAGCCGGTCGACGACTCGGCCCCGCCGCCCGACTTCACCGGGCCGGGACGCGGTTCGGGACGTTTTAAGTTTGACCCGCGCAACGGAGAGGCATGAACGTCGCGCTGGGAGGTACGTTCGACCCCGTTCACGACGGCCACCGCAAGCTGTTCGAGCGGGCGTTCGAGCTGGGTGACGTCACCGTCGGTCTCACCTCCGACGAGCTGGCGCCGGAGACCCGCCACGTCGACCGGTACGTCCGCCCGTTCGACCGGCGCGAGCGCGACCTCGAAGCGGAGTTGGCGCCGCTGGCCGAGTCGCACGGGCGCGACTACGAGGTCCGCGAGCTGACGGAGCCGACCGGCATCGCGGTCGAGCCGGAGTTCGACGCGCTGATCGTCTCCCCGGAGACGAAGGCGGGCGGCGAGCGGATCAACGAGATCCGTCGCGAGCGCGGGCGCGATCCCCTCGACTTGGTCGTCGTCGACCACGTCGCGGCCGAGGACGGCGAGCGCATCTCCTCGACGCGGATCGTCGCGGGCGAGATAGACGAACACGGCAACCTCACCCCGGACCGCGAGGGGCGGGGGGCGACGCGACCGGAATGACCGACGCGAACGCGACCGAGGGCGACGCGGGCGGGGCCGATGGTGCCGCTGCCGGTCGCGCGGCGCTCCGGCGGATCGCGCTCGGCGAGACGGGCTTCGAGCGAGCGACGGTGTGGAGCGCGGTCGGGCTCGCGCTGTCGTACGTCGCCTTCGACGCGACGGCGGCGGTCGGCGTCGGCGCCCCGGCGACCACCGGCGTCCTCGCCGCGGTAGCGGCGGTCGGCGCGGTCGCGTTCGCCGCGACCGGAGGCGGCGCCCTCCCGACGGCCCTCCTCGCGTACGGGCCCTTCGCAGGGACCCTGCTGCGGGGGCTCGGACCGACGCCGTACGCGGTCCCGGGCGGCCTCGGCGGCCCGCCCCTCTCGGCGGTCACCGCGCCGCTCGCGCTCGCCGCCGCCGCTGCGGTCGCGGTCGGCTTCGCGGCGGCGGTGGTCGGGTTCCTCGTCGGTCGGATACGGGAGTGAGCGACTTCGTCCGGGCCGCACCGCTGTCGCCGCCGTTCAGTCCTCGATTTTTCCGTTCAACACCTTCGCGGCGACCAGTATCGGGTCCCACACCGGACTGAACGGCGGCGCGTACGCGAGGTCGAGGCGCTCTACCTCGGGAACGGTCATGTCCGCCTCGATCGCGGTCGCGAGCGTGTCGATCCGGATCGCCGCGCGGTCGGTGCCGACGACGCTCCCGCCGAGGAGTCGCCTCGTGTCGCGGTCGGCGACGAGCGTCACGTCGGTCTCGGCCGCACCGGGGTAGTAGCCGGAGCGCGACCCCGCGGTCACCGTCTCGCTGACCGGGTCGAACCCGGCCGCCTCGGCCGCCTCGGGGTCGAGGATCCCGACCCGGGCCCCCTCGGTGTCGAACGCCTTCACCGCCGCCGTGCCCGCGATGTCCCCGACCGGCGCGGGATCCCCCGCGACCGTCGCACCGATCGCGCGACCGGCGCGGTTCGCGGTGAGTCCGAGGGGCATCCAGTCGGGCTCGCCCGTCACCGCGTGGCGCGCGGTCGCGCAGTCGCCCGCCGCGTACACGTCCGGGAGGCTAGTCCGGCCGTGGTCGTCCACCCGGACCGCGCCGCCCGGTCCGAGGTCGACCCCGGTGCCGTCGAGCAGTTCGGTGTTCGGTCGAATCCCGACCCCGACGACGGCCATGTCGACCGGAACGCGGTCGCCGCCGACGTCGATCGCCTCGATCCGCTCGTCGCCGACGAGCGCCTCGACCGGGGCGTCGGTGCGAACGCTGACGCCCTCGGCCTCGAGCGCGGTTTCGACGCGGTTCCCGACCACCTCGCCGAACGGCGAGAGGAGGTGCCCGGACCGGTGGAAGACGCGGACGTCGACCCCGCGCTCCGAGAGCGCCTCGGCGACCTCGACGCCGACGTACCCGCCGCCGACGACCGCGGCGGTCTCGGGGGCCGGCATCGCCGCGTTGCGCTCGACGCGGTCGCGGTCGACCGCGCTCACGTCGACGCGGTCCGAGTCGTAGTCGTCGGGGTCCGCGACGTACGCGTCGATGGCGGCCGCCGCGTCCATGTCGTGAAGCGTGAACGCGCCGTCGAGGCCGCGCACGTCGAAGGGGCCGGAGTCGGCGCGCGCGCCGGTGGCGACGAGGAGGTCGCCGTACGCCTGCTCGACTCGATCACCGTCGGCCGTCTCGACCGTGACGCGCTTCGCGTCGGGGTCGACGGCGACCACCTCGCTGCCGCGTCGGAGGTCGATCCCCCGCTCGTCGACCTCGCTCGGCGACAGCGACAGGAGGTCCGACATGCGGTCGACGTAGCGGGCGATGAAGTACGGCATCCCGCAGTAGGCGTACGAGATCCAGCGACCCTTCTCGAAAACGACGATCTCTCGGTCGGGCGCCTCGCGACGGAACTTGCTGGCCGCGCTCAATCCAGCCGCGTCGGCGCCGACGACCACGAACGGATCGGTCATGACGTGACATCGACGGGACGGGTGAAAAAGTCACGCCGCGGGTGCGGCCGGGGCACGCGACCGGGAGAGCGCGGCTCGATCGCGCGGCCGTCGTCGATCAGTTGTCGCCGAGCAGTAATCTGTCAGTCGTCGTTGGCCAGCCGCGAGAGCGTCTCGCGGGCGTTCGCGACCGCCTTCTCCTTCTTCGCCGGGTACGCCTCGACTTTCGTGCGGACGGTGAGACCCGGGCCGAGGCGGACCTCGTCGCGGAACGCCGCCTGTTTGTCGAGGCGGAGGAACAGCGCGCAGTTGTCGTCGACCCGCTCGTCGAGCTCGTCGAGGACGCGGTCGAGGTCCTCCAGCTCGGCGAGCCGGTCTAACACGTGTCGCATCTCGTCGGCCCGCTCGACCCGCGCCGAGAGCACGACGATGCGGTCCCCGTGGTGCCCCACGTTCTCGACGCGGTCGAGTTCGACCTCGTCGGGGAGGAGGGAGTACAGCGCCTGCTCGACCCGTTTGACGTCTTCGGTGGCGTACGAGAACGCGCGGAGGTCGACGTAGTGGAAGGGGACTTTCGGCATGCGGGACGGGTGGGGGCGGCGTTACTCCTCGCTCTCGACGGCGTCGAGCGCGTCCTCGGGGACGCCCGTCTCCTGGCCGTCCTCGAAGCTGACCGTGTACGTCGCGTCGCCGAACATGGTCTCCATCACCTGCGTGATCGTGCCCGACTCGCCGTCGTACTCGCTGTGTTTGTCGTGGAGCACGACTTCGTCTTCCTTCTCGAAGCTCATGGCGTTTCGTTCCGCCGGGACGGTTAAAAGCGCGCGGATCCCGACTGAGAGGACGCGGACCGCGCGCGGGGGAACGGGCGGGACGGCGACCCGCGTCGCCTCACGTCACCGCGAGCAGCACCGCGCCGAACGCGGTCATCAGCGCGACCCCCACCGCGAGCCAGACGACGGCGCTGTCGGCGGCGAGCGCGACCCCCACTGCGGCGACGACCGCGATCAGCCCGAACGCCGCGCCCGCGACCCCGCCGCGCCGAACGAGTCGGCCGAGCGCGTTCACCGCGCGCTGCCCGGGCGGCACCTCCGGGGTCTGCTCCGGGGGGGCGGAGAGCGTCTCGTCGACGGCGACGGGCTCGCTCGGGGAGTCGGGCGACGGATCGACCCGCACATCGACGTAGCGCGTGTTCGACCCGTACCCGGTGACGATCTTCAGCTTGCCGCGGACCCGCTCGTCGACGTCGGCGGTCGACACGTGGACGTGACGGGTGGCCTCGTCGGCGACGAAGTGGTTCCCCTCGTCGAGCGTCGCCACCCGGTCCAGCTCGTCGTCGAAGTGAAGGTGGACGTGCGTCGAGCGGCCGCTGTTCTCGAGCACGACCGGGAACGGCCCGTCGGTGACGAACGAGTCCGGCGCGTCGATGTCGTGGACCGCCTCCCCGTTCAGTTCGACGTCGAGTGTCGGCACGGGTGGAACCACGACCCCGCACTAAAAAAAGATTCACACGAGCGAGGAGTTCGGGCGGCGGCGTCGACCGCCGGAGGCCGTCGTCGCGGTCGGCGCCTCGGGGCGGATCCGCTCCCGCCGCTCCGGAGCGGAACCCCCTACGCAGCCGCCTCCTCGCGCATGTCCGGCGGGAGGAGGTTCGGGATCCCGTCTTCGATGGGGTACGTCTCGCCGCACTCCGTACAGGTGAGCGTCCCGGCGAGGACCTCCTCGTCGTCCGCGTCGTCGACGTCGAGTTCGAGAGTCGCCTTGTCGAGCGGACAGCAGATCACGTCCATCAGGGATTCTTTCATATCGCTCGGTTGGGTCGGACCGATAAAAAAGCGTGCGGGTCCCGGCCGGCGCCCCGCGTCCGGAGCGTCGGCACGGTCCGGGCGGCCGCCCCGCCCGACCCGGATAACAACCTCTTTGGCGCCGCGCGCCGCCCTCGGTGACATGGGCATCCCGGCGGAGCGGATCGAGCGGCTGTTCGCGCTCGCTCGCGAGGCCGTCGTCGACGATGAATACGACCGCGCCCGCGGGTACGTCGCCCGCGCCCGCCGGATCGCCGAGCGCAACCGCTGCGGCGTTCCCGCCGAGCTCTCACGGCGCGCCTGCGACGACTGCGCCGTCTACCTCCGCCCCGGCAAGACGAGCCGCGTCCGGACGCGACCCGGGCGCGTGGTCGTCCGGTGTACGGAATGCGGGTCGACGGCGCGGTATCCGTACGGAGAAAGTGAGACGTGAGCAGTGGACGGCCGGATCGGAGGGGAGACGAGATGGAAACGACAGGACTGGCACTGGTCTGCTGGTACTCGGTTTGTGTCGTTCCCCCCTCGCCTACTTTTTTATCCAATAGAATAGACTTTCGCGACATGAGTCACAGCGTCGGACCAACCCGACACGTCCGTACTGGAATCCGGTACGCGGCGGTAGGGGTGGTGGTACTGGCGGCGTGGAACTTCTTCGCACCGTACGTGGGGGCGCCCTCGTGGGCACCGTACTTGGATATACTCCCAGTAGTGCTCGGACTAACCGAAGCGAACGGGGTCGTCAACGCAACGCACATCCTTGTCCTCGCCGTCGGCGCGGTAGTAATAATGAAGATATAGCCACCTCAGCGAAGGCCGGAGTTCCGGCCGTATGGACAGATTCAGCCCCGAGTCTCACGATTTTCCCGGGCGAGTGCGACGCTGTCGCGCGTAACCACCCTCGATATCTACTCCGCGCGCCCGCGGAGTTCGTCGAGCACCGAGATCGTTCCGTCCATGTACCCGTCGTCCACCACCTCGTCGGCGGCGTCGCGGGCGGCGGCGTCTGCGTTGGCGACCGCGTACGACTCGCCGGCGACGCCGAACGTCGACGCGTCGTTCTCGCTGTCGCCGATCGCGACGAACGCGGCGGGGTCGACGCCGAGCGCGTCGGCGACGACGCGGAGCGTGCGACCCTTGCTGACCCCCACCGACTTCACGTGGTAGGCGTAGCCGGTGTCGACGATCTCCACGTCGTCGCCCGCGGCCGCGGCGACCTCGCGGAGCAGCCCCACGTCGACGTCGGGTCCGAGCGCGACCTCCGTCTCGCGCCAGCGGTTCACCGTGTCGCCGTCGCCCCAGCCGATCGCTCCGCCGCGCTCGCGGAACGCCTCGACGACGGCCCACGCCGCGTCCGGGTCGCCGACGAGCGTCGTCTCGCCGCCGACGTACGCGACGCCGCCGTTCTCCGCGATCACGGTCTCCTCGCGGCCGAGGAAGTGCGCGAGCGCCACCGGGTACGGGAACGCCTTGCCGGTGGCGAACACGACCGGCGCGTCCCACCCGGGCAACAACTCGAAAACTCGCGGATCGATCCGGCCGCTCGGCGTCGTCAGCGTACCGTCGATGTCGAGCGCGAGGGGCGGAACCATACCATCGGGTCGGCGGCACGGCGACAACTGTCTTCCGTTCGAACGGAGGCAGGGCGGACCGGACGGCGGCCGCCCGCGCGGCGCCTACCCGGAGCGGGTGCGACGGTCGAACAGCTCGCTGAAGACGACCGTCGGGAACAGCGGGACGAGCCGGCTCGGCGGTCGGCCCTTACCGTCGGTCTCGCGGACGGTGACTCGTTCGAGCAGGCCGGCGTCGGCCAGCTCGTAGAGCACGCGCCTGACCGTCGACGCCGAGAGGTCGACGCCCGAGCGCGCCGCGATGGTCTCCGTCGCCACGCCGACGGTCGAGCGCTCGTCCTCGGAGAGCCCGGCGAGCTCGTAGAGGAGCCGCTGGCGGCTCTCGGGGAGCGCGAGCACACGCCCCAGCGCCACGCAGGGCCGGGGAACGCCGTCGACGCCAGCGTCGACGTCGCCGGATCGGATCGTCGACGCCCCCGACCGCTCCGCGTTGACCGCCGCGCCCATCACGGCGGCGAGGGCGTCGTGGGCGTCGCCCGCGGCCCACTCGACGACCTCGCGGATCTGGTCGTGGCTGAGCGCGTCTCGGCCGAGCCCCGTCGAGCACCGGCTCGTCAGCAGCTCGACGAGCACGTGTCGGCGGTACTTCGCGAACTCGACGGTCGTCTCCGGCTCCCAGCCGATCGCGTCCGGCGGATCGCGGCCGAGGAACGCGGGGACGAGCCGCTCGCCAACGTCGTTCAGCCAGTCGATCAGCGTCGCCGCCGTCGGCGTCTCGGCCTCGTTCGCGTGGTCGACGGCGACGACGAGGTCCGGACCGGTGCGCATCGCGTCGCGCAGGGAGGCGGCCAGCTCCTCGGTCCCGATCCCGTGGTCGGGAACGGAGTCGTCGCTCATGGCGGCCAGCATCGCGTGGTACAGTCGGAAGCGGGTCGACGCCCGCCGGGCGTCGACGTAGACGAACCCGGGGATCGTCGGTTCGACCGCCCGCGTCGTCGTCTGGATGGCCCGACGGGGGCCGCTGTGCGCCGCGAGCCGGTCGAACAGCGAGGAGACGACGGCGGACTTCCCGCTCCCCTTCGGGCCGTACACGTAGACGCTCGGCGGGAGCGACCCGGAGAACGCGGGCTCGAACACGTCGAGCAGGCGCTCGATGGCCGGGCCGCGGCCGACCGGCGAGTCGACGTGGGTGACCGGGGAGACGGCCTCGAAGTCGGCGAGAACGCTCATGCCCGCGTCGTAGCCGAGCCGTCGCTCGATCCGGTCGTCGATGTTCACGGGCCCCCCTCCGTGATCGCCGAACAAAACTGTCGCGACTCGCGGAGCGCGCGCGGCTGCGCGGTCGGGCGGGTTCGGCGCGCCGACCGGCCCGTTACCAGTGTTCGGGTTTGTATCGGTTGATGAGCGCCGTGGAGACGACAAAGACGACTCCGCTGATGAGGCCGGCTATCACGCCGACGACGAGCCGAACGGAGATCGTTCCCGCCGAGACCACCGCCGTCACGGCCGCGACGACTGCCATCACGACGAGGACGTTCCGCCGATCCCGCCGGTCGAGCCCGAGCCGGTCCAACATACCACCACCTCCTCGGCGCGGTGATTAAATACCCCACGTTCGCTCCGTGGCGAGGGCTCACCGGACGCGCGCCCTCGACGGCGCCGACCGCGGTCGCGGGAGCGAGCGCGGGACTCGCCCGATGGAAACCTATACCAGCGTCGGGCGAACTACGACTGGTATGTCGAACGACCCGGGCGTGGAGGCGCTCCACACGGTCGACGACCGGAGCAAAGTTGTCGCCGTCCTGACGACCGTGGCCGCGTTCGGTGCCGGCATGTTCACCGTCGGCGACATCGAGTTCGTCTCGATCGCCGCCGCCGCGATCGGGATCGGCGCCCGGTTCGGCTCGGTGTGGTGGGGCGCCCGGATCTTCGTCGACCGCGACTCGGCGGCGGTCGCCGACCAGCCGACTGCGGGGCGCTACCACCACGGCGCGGTCGGAGTCGCGCTCGTTCTGGCGGGCGCGCTCGCCCTGATCGCCCGGTATCTCGGCGTCGAGGTGACGACGGTCGCCGTCGCCGCGTCCGCGGTCGCCGCCGGCGCGTTCCTCGCCTTCTCCGCGTTGCTCCCGGACTGACGGTCGCACCGGGGCGCCGTCACCGAGACACCGGTCGCTGTCCGGGCGATTCCGACCGACCGCGGATGAGCGATGTGCCATAATAAAAGACCCCTGCCGAAAGTGAGGACGCGTTAGATCCCCGTGCCGGGGATCCAGACGGCCCAGTTGAGCAGTCCGGCGATGACGAGCAGGCCGAGCGTCAGCGACCAGACCACGATGGCGGCCGCCGGCGGGTCGAAGTGCGTGTCGGAGTGCGCGTAGAACACGCGCTGCGACGCCTCACCGACGACCGCGGCGAACACGCCGAACAGCGCGCCGAACAGCAGCGCGGGCGCGGCGCCGAACGCCAGCGGCGCGGTCAGGTCGGCCGCCGAGAGGTCCGTGAGCGTCGTGATGCCTCCCTGCCACACGGAGAGGAAGGCGGTCGACCCCGCCAGCGTCATGTGGTGGGTGACCGGGATCCGGTCGACGCCGAGGTTCAGGAACAGCAGCGACCCGGCACTGATCCCGAAGCCGGCGAACACGGCGATGAGGCCGTGCCCGCCGGTGATCATGTTGTACGTGATGACGGCCGAGGCGAGACCGGCGAAGAAGCCGATCGCCGCGACGTGCGACCACTTGTACATGTTCGGCAGCCACGGCTCGACGGCGAGGCGGTCCTCGCTGGCCTTGCCGCCGTCGCCCACCACTTCGCCGGGCTCGCGCATCTGCTCGCGCTCGAACGGCCCCATGTCGAAGTAGCCGTTCGCTTTGTCGCTCACCTTGCCGACGATGCTGTATCCGAACACCGCCCGAACGACGAGGGCGCTGATGACGATGCTCACCGGGATCGGGTCGACCGGGATCGCCAGCTGCCGGGAGAGCTGCTCGATGAGGACGCCGAAGACGCCGAAGACGGCCCCCACGGCGAGGATGTCGGGTTTACTCCCCAGCGCGAAGCCGATGTCCTTCGCGTTGTGGTAGTCGAATCCGGACTCCATATAGCCCTTGTTGGCAGCGTAACCGGCGGCCGCGACACCTCCCGCGAAGGAGATATGCGGGCCGAAGACGGGACCGAACCCGACGTCCACGCCGAATCCACCGCCGCCGAGCGACCCGCCGATCACGAGGAAGCCCGTGAAGATGAACGCCGGCAGGGCGCCGAGCGCCGCCCCGAAGGCGCCGCCCGCGAGCGCCCCGAGAAGGATCGCTGGATTGGTCAGGCTCTGGATCACGTCGGTCGGCGCGCCCGGGTCGTAGCCGACCTGTAGCACGGTGTCGGCCGCGACGGCCAGTTCCGGCAGCAGTTCGACGCTCATCTATTCGTCCTCCTCGTCGATCGCCCAGTTCTTCGAGCGCTCGACCGCGTCGTCCCAGCGGCCGTAGAGTTTGTCGACATCGGCCTGGTCCTTCTCGGGCGTGAACTCGCGGTCGATCTGCCAGTTGTCGCGCAGCTCGTCGACGTTGTCCCAGTAGCCGACCGCGAGCCCGGCGGCGTACGCCGAGCCGAGCGCGGTGGTCTCGTCGACCTCGGGCCGCGCGATGTCGGTCTGGATGATGTCGGACTGGAGCTGACAGAGGAAGTTGTTCTTCACCGCGCCGCCGTCGACGCGGAGCGTCGTGGTCTCCACGCCGGAGTCGGCCTCCATGGCCTCGGCGATGTCGCGGGTCTGGTAGGCGATCGATTCGAGCGTCGCCCGGACGATGTGCTCCTTGCTCGTGCCGCGGGTCATCCCGACGATGGTCCCGCGTGCGCGGCCGTCCCAGTGCGGCGCGCCGAGTCCCGTGAACGCCGGGACCATGTAGACGCCGTCGGTCGAGTCGACCGAGCGCGCCAGCTCCGCGGTCTGTGCCGCGTTGTTGATCAGGTCGACGTCCTCGAGCCACTCGATGGCGGCGCCGGTGATGAAGATGGACCCTTCGAGCGCGTACTGGACGGGCTCGCCGGACATCTGGAACCCGATCGTCGTCAGCAGTCCGTGGTCGGACTCGACCGCGTCGGTCCCGGTGTTCATCAGGTAGAACGAGCCGGTGCCGTAGGTGTTCTTCGCGTCACCCTCGTCGAAGCAGGTCTGGCCGAACAGCGCGGCCTGCTGGTCACCGAGCGCGCCGGCAACCGGGACCTCCTCGCCGAGGAAGCCGTCGGCGTCCGTGTGGCCGTAGTAGTCCTCGTCGGAGGAGGGGCGTACCTCGGGCACCATCTCCTTGGGCACGTCGAACTCGTCTAAGAGCTCGTCGTCCCACTCCAGTTCCCGGATGTTGTACAGCATCGTCCGGGAGGCGTTCGTGACGTCCGTGATGTGGTTGCCCGTCAGGTTGTAGATGAGCCACGAGTCGATGGTGCCCATCACGAGTTCGCCTGCGCGAGCGCGGTCGCGGAGGTCGCCGCCGCGCGAGCTCTGCATCTTGAGCGGCTCCGCGTTGTCGAGGATCCACTCGGTCTTGGTCGCCGAGAAGTACGCGTCGGCCTCGAGGCCGGTCTTCTCGCGGATCTCCTCGACCTTCTCGTCCTCTTGTAGCTCCTCGACGCGGTCGGTCGTCCGACGGTCCTGCCACACCAGCGCGTTGTGGACCGGCCGTCCGGAGTCTTTGTCCCAGACGATGGTCGTCTCGCGCTGATTGGTGATGCCGATGGCCTCGAGCTGATCGGCGTCGAGCCCGGCCTCGGCGAGCCCGTCGAGGACGACTTCTTGAGTGTTCTCCCAGATCTCGATCGGGTCGTGTTCGACCCAGCCCGGGTTCGGGTAGATCTGTTCGTGCTGTTCGTAGGCGTTCGCGACGACCTGGCCCTCATGGTCGAACACCATGAATCGAGTCCCGGTCGTCCCCTGGTCTATCGCACCGACGTACTGTGTCATGTTGTGGATCCCTCCTGTGGCGCTGGTCCGCGTGCGTCGGCGACCGGCTCGGCCTCGTCGTCGAGGGCGAATCCGGGGTCGCGTTCGCCGTCACGGCGTCCGACCGTCGAGGCCGACCCGTCCGGAGCCGGACCGAAACGGCCGGAAGACGCACCGCCGCCGCCGCGACATATCTTCACGGAAGCTACCACGCCGATCGTGAACATAATGTACTACCATAATAATCTTCCTGTTGAAATCCGGACATCGGCGCGAATGAAAAAGTCTAGTATATAAATAAATCGGCGCTGGCAGGGATTACACTACTTGAATATCCGTGATAGTTATGCGTGGGGCACCTCGGGAGGTAAAGTAAAGTGGTCGGGGTCCAAGTGGCTCGCATGGACAGACAAGTGGACGTCGTCGTCGTCGGTGGGGGCTCGACGGGGTGCGGCGTCGTCAGGGACCTGGCGCGACGGGGGCTCGACGCGGTCCTCGTCGAGAAGGGGAACCTGACGCACGGCACGACCGGACGGATGCACGGGCTCCTCCACAGCGGGGGCCGCTACGCGGTCTCGGACCAGAAGAGCGCGGAGGAGTGTATCGAGGAGAACCGAGTTCTCCGCGACATCGCGGCCCACTGCGTCGAGGAGACGGGGGGAATGTTCGTCAAGCGACCCGAGGACTCCGAGGAGTACTTCCAGGAGAAGCTGGAGGGATGTAAGGCGTGTAACATTCCCGCCGAGGTGATCGACGGCGAGGAGGCGCGCCGTCGCGAGCCGTACCTCGCGCGCGATGTCGAGAAGGCGATCGCCTTACCAGACGGCGCGATCGACCCGTTCCGGCTCTGCGTGTCGAACGCTGCGGACGCCCGCGAGCATGGCGCGCGAATCGAGACCCACGCACCGGTGACCGACGTGCTCGTCGAGGACGGCGAGGTCGTCGGCGTCGAGATCGAACACGAGACGGGACCGGGGAAGCGCGTCCACCGCGAGCCGGGGACGACCGAGGAGATCCGCGCGCGGCACGTCGTCAACGCGACCGGCGCGTGGGCGGGGAACGTCGGCGAGATGGCTGGCGTCGACGTGGAGGTGCGCCCCTCGAAGGGCGTGATGACGGTGATGAACACCCGGCAGGTCGACACCGTGATCAACCGCTGTCGGCCGAAGGGCGACGCCGACATCATCGTCCCCCACGAGACCGCCTGTATCCTCGGCACGACCGACGAGGAGGTCGACGACCCCGAGGACTACCCCGAGGAGGACTGGGAGGTCGACCTGATGATCGAGACGCTCTCGGAGCTCGTGCCGGCGCTCGAAGACGCCCGCACGCTCCGCTCGTTCTGGGGGGTCCGCCCGCTGTACGAACCCCCGGGGACCGGCACCGAGGACCCGACCGACATCACGCGCGACTACTTCCTCCTCGACCACGGCGACCGCGACGACCTTCCGGGGATGACGACCATCGTCGGCGGGAAGCTCACCACCTACCGGATGATGGCCGAGTCCATCTCCGACCACGTCTGCGAGACGCTCGGCCACGAGGCGACCTGCGACACCGCCGAGGCGCCGCTGCCGGGATCCGAAGACCCGGCGCGCATGGAGGAGCTGATGGACGAGTTCGGGCTCCGGTCGCCCGTCGCGCGGCGCTCGGGCCAGCGGCTCGGCTCCCGGGCCGACGACGTGCTCGACGAGTACGACCCGAACCCGATCGTCTGTAACTGCGAGAGCGTGACCCGCGCGGAGGTCCAGGACGCTGTCGACGACGCCGGCTCCGACCTCAACGCGGTCCGGCTGCGGACCCGCGCCTCGATGGGGAACTGCCAGGGCGGCTTCTGTACGCACCGCATCGCGTCGGAGCTCGCCGAGGAGTACCCCGAGCCGGTCGTCCGCGACGCGGAAGACGAGCTGTACCAGGAGCGCTGGAAGGGCCAGCGCCACGCGCTGTGGGGCGAACAGCTCTCGCAGGCGATGCTGAACCACCTGCTCCACGCGACCACGATGAACCGCGACGGCGACCCCGCGAACCTCGACGGCGAGGTGGACTTCGGCGCGTTCGACGCGGGCGCCGACGCGCCGGGCGCCGACGGCTCCGGCGGCGACACGGGGACCGCGGCCGCAGACGGTGGCCGCGCAAGCGACGACGCGGCGACCGACGGGGGCCGCGCAAGCGACGACGCGGCGACCGACGGGGGCCGCGCAAGTGACGACGCGGCCACCGACGGAGGGCGCTGATGGCGATAAACAGCGACGTGCTCGTGATCGGCGGCGGCCTCGCCGCGATCACGGCCGCGGTTTCGGCCGCCCGCGAGGGCGCGGACGTGCGGCTCGTCTCGCACAAGTCGAGCACGCTGCGGCAGGCCTCCGGGCTGATCGACGCGCTCGGCTACGTCCCGGCGACCGAGCCCGCGAACCCGCTCCGGGACGGGCCGCCGACCGCGGGCCGGAACCTCGACCGCGACGAGTGGCCGGACCCGGAGGGGCCGCTCGCCGACCCGTTCGAGGGGATCGACCGGCTCCCCGAGTCGCACCCGTATCGGGTCGTCGGGAGCGACGCGCTCCGGGAGGGGCTCGACCTCTTCGACGACCTCGCGGGCGACGCGTACCGCGGCGGCCACACCGACCGCAACGCCCTCGTCCCGACGTTCGGCGGCGCGGTGAAGCCGACGGCGCGCTACCCCGCGGCCGCCGAGGCGGGGCTCGCGAGTGACGACCGCCCGATGCTGGTCGTCGGGTTCCGGTCGCTCACGGAGTACGACGCGCGCGCCTTCGCGGGGCGGCTCGAGGCCGCGGGCGTGCCGTTCGACGCCGCGGGCGCGGAGGTCGAGTTCGCGGAGGCGTTCCGCGCCGACGCGAAGATCACCCGGCTCGCGAAGGCGCTCGACCACGACGAGGAGATAGACGGCGTCCCCGCCCGCGAGGCGCTCGCGAAGGCGGTCGCGCCGCACCTCCACGACGTGGTCGACGAGGCAGGCGGCGTCGACCGCGTCGAGCGGGTCGGCTTCCCCGCGTTCCTGGGCGACGACCGGGGCGAGGAGGTCCGCGAAGAACTCGCTGACCGGCTCGGCGCCGACGTGTTCGAGATCCCGATGGGCCCGCCGAGCCTCCCCGGCCTGCGGCTCGAAGACCGCCTGTTCGACGCGCTCGACGCCGAGGGCGTCCGGTTCGAGACCGGGAACCCCGTCGTCGGCGTCGAGTCCGCGACCGACGGTCGCGTGGAGACGGTCGCGGTCGATCGGAAGGGTCGCACGGCGCCGTACGGCGCCGACGCGTTCGTGCTGGCGACCGGCGGGCTCGTCGGGAAGGGGCTCGACTCCGACCGGGAGGGGGTCCGGGAGCCCGTCCTCGACCTCCACGTCGACCAGCCGGACGACCGGTACGAGTGGTTCGTCGACGACGCGTTCGGCGACCAGCCGTACGCGCGGTTCGGGGTCCGGCCCGACGAACGGTGTCGCCCCACGGACGCCGAGGGAACGGTACAGTACGAGAACGTGTTCGCGGCCGGCGGCGTCGTCGGCGGCGCGGACGCGGCGCGGGAGAAGTCCGCGAGCGGGGTGTCGCTCGCGACCGGCCTCGCGGCCGGGCGACAGGCGGCGACGGAGGCGAACCAATGACACGACACACGGACGACGACGGAGACGCGGGGGAGTCGAACGAGGCGACCGAGTCGAGCGACGGCGGCTACGAGGGGCCGACGCCGGGCGTCCCGGAGTCCGGCCGCGACGAGCAGCCGTCGGTGTTCGTCCCCGACGAGGGGGAAGTCGCGGAGACGGACGCGACCGCGGGCGACCGCGCCGCAACCGACGGCGGCGTCGAAAGCGCCTCGGCCGGAGCGGATTCGACCGAGCTCGACCCGGACGCGTACGACCCGGTCGACGTGTTCCCCGGCGGCGACCTCGACCTCCGCGAGGGGGCCGACTCCTGTTACAAGTGTACGAGCTGCGATACCTCCTGCCCGGTGGCTGAGGTCGACGACGAGTTCCCCGGGCCGAAGTTCCAGGGCCCCGAGCAGTGGCGGCTCAAACGGAAGGACGACCACGACATCGACGAGTCGATCACCTCCTGTTCGAACTGTATGCGCTGTGACGACGCCTGCCCCTCGGGAGTGCCGCTCTCCCAGATGCACAACGAGGCCCGCGGGCAGTTCGTCGAGCGCCAGATGGAGAAGCTCTCCGTCGAGTACATCCGGAATCGGGTGTTAGCGAACTACCGCACCTCGGCGAGCCTCGCGAGTATGTTCCCCCGGACCGCATCGTTCGCGATGAACTTCGGCCCCGCGCGGTGGGCGATGGAGAAGGTTATGGGGATCCCGAAGGAGCGCGACTTCCCCGAGTTCGCCACGGAGACGTTCCGCGAGTGGTGGAAGGCGCGCGGCGGCGCACAGGTGGAGAACCCCGACAAGCGCGTGGCGTACTTCCACGGCTGCTACTCCAACTACAACACGCCCGAGGTCGGCAAGGCGTTGGTCTCAGTCTACGAGCACTTCGGCTACGAGGTGATGGTCCCGCCCCAGAAGTGCTCGGGCACGCCGATGTTCGCGAACGGGATGCTGAAGGACGCCCGCCGCCACGCGGAGACGAACGTCGAGAACCTCGTCGAGGCCATCGCCGACGGCGCGGACGTGATCGCCTCCTGTACCTCCTGTTCGCTGTCGCTGCGCCAAGAGTACCCCGAGCTGTTCGACCTCCACGGGATCGACGACGTCGCCGAGCACACCTTCGAGGCGCTGGAGTACCTCCGCATCCACGAGGACCTAGAGGAGGCGCTCGACGAGGCCGGCGGGCTCGACGACGAGCGCGCCTTCGCGTATCACGCGCCGTGTCACGCCCGGAATCAGGGGCTTTCCCGGCAGGCAGTCGAGACGTTCCGCGACGTCGACGGCGTGAAGATGGAGGACGTCGGCGACTCCTGTTCCGGCATCTCCGGCACCTACGGCTGGAAGGAGGAGAAGTACGAGAAGTCGATGGAGATCGGCGCGGAGATGTTCGAGCACATGGAGGACGCCGAGGGCGAGGTCGGGATGACCGAGTGCCCGACCTGCGCGATGCAGATGGAACACGGGACCGGCTACGAGATCGAACACCCGCTCCAGCTGCTCGAGGACGCGCTGGGAGCGTAAGGTCCCGTCGCTCCGCCCCCGCGCCGGACCCGACTCGGCACGTCGCGGTTTCCCCGCTCACCGGTGGTTATCGGACGCGATAACTGTGCGAGAATCCTTATGAGGAGGACACGCCCACACCGGTACACGTGACACTCGAACAGTTTCTCGATCGCTTCGACGGCCCCGAGCGCTCCGTCGTCATCGTCAACCGGACCGACCCGGACCCCGTGCTGAACATGCTCGTGGACACGTTCGGCGACGACGCGGTGGGAGTGGTCGACGGCCGCGTGATCACCGGCTCGGGCGATCGACGAGTCACCGACGGCGCGGGGCCAGCCGGAGCCGCGAGCCGCGAGCGGACGCACGGTCTCACCGCCCGAGAACTGGCGACGACCGGCGTGCTCGACGATGACACCGGGACCGTCCCCTCCCTCGACGTCGAGGTGCTTCGCCGCCACGACGACGTTCCGTTCGACGGCGGCGACCCCGACGAGATCGAGAACCTCGTGCTGCTCATGGAGGGCGGCGAGGTGGTCGCCGGCTCGACGCTCGCCGAACTCGGCGACGCGGTGCTCTTCGTCAACTCGGACCTGTACGTCACCGGCAGCCGGTCCCTCGGCGACGTCGATCTCCCGTCGGTGATAAGCGGCCTCGGCGACGCGACGTTCACGCTCCGCGGGTATCCCGAATCGAACCGACAGAAGCTGCTCCTCATCACCATCTCGCGGTTCATCGAGCGCGCGGCGTGGGCCGCCGGCGACGGCACCCTGCGCTCGTCGTTCCAGCGGCTCTCGCGGATCGACGACGAGGTCGGCACGCGGAACGTCTACGAGCGCGTCACCGAGACCGCCGTCGACACGCACCTCTACGGGGTCCCCGACAGGCTCCCGGCGGACCTCGACGCCGTGATCCACGCCGGGAACGACCCGGACTTCACAGATAGCTGGTTCGTGGTGTACCGGCCGCCGGAGGGACCGCACTCGGCCGCGAGCGACCCGAGTAGCGACCTCAAGCGCGGTGTCGAGGGCGGCGTCGGACTCCTCGCGGTCGAGACGGAGCCGCGAGTCTGGCGCGGGCTGTGGACGTTCGACGCCGACCGGATATCGCGGGTGAACCGGTACATCGAGCGGAACCTATAGCCTCGGTTACCATTTCTCACCGCGGGAGCCGCTCGTATCCAACCCGTGCGTTCATATTCTCGGAGCGGTGACGGGCGGCCATGTTCACGGAGCGGTCCGGTCTCCTCGACGACGGACGCCCGATGCGCGGATACGGGGTCGCGGTGACGCCCGGCCGCGACGGACCGCTCGTCTTCGTCGCCGGCTACGGCGAGCCGAATCGGCTGTACGCCCGGAAGGACGGCCGCTACGTCGACACCGCCTGCGGGATCGTCGCCGACGGGACGCGCCACGGGATGGGCGTGTGCGCGGCCGACCTCGACGCCGACGGCTGCGAGGAGGTGTACGTCCACAACTGCGCGCGCGGCGTCGACGGCGGCGACCCCGACCTCCTCTTGAGCCGACTGGAGGCCGACCGGTACCGCTGGACCGACGTGTTCGCGCGGGAGGTGAACGCCGACCGCCTCGACGTCCGTGCGGGCCGGTCGGTCGCGGCGCTCGACCGACTGGGGACCGGCCGGTACGGCGTCGCGGTCTCGGGCTACGCCGCCCCGCTCGCGTTCTACGAGCTCGGCGACGACGGCGAGGTGACCGACATGGCCGAGGCGGTCGGGCTGGAGGTCGACGGCGGCTGTCGGTCGCTGCTCGCGGTCCCGTACCGCTCCCGCGAGGGCGACCTGTTCGCGGGCGTCGAGGGGGGACCGAACCGGCTGTTCAGCAACCGCGACGGCCACTACGACCGCACGGACGGCGGTCCCGCCCTCTCCGATCCCAGCGGCGACACCCGCGGCGCGGCGGTCGTCGACGAGGGCGGGACGTTCGCGCTCGCGGTCGGCAACGAGGCCGCGCCCAGCCGCCTCCTGCGCTGTTCGCCGGCGGGCGGCTACGACGACGTGGCCCCCGCCCCGCTCCGCGAGGTGGGCGCGGTCCGGACGGTCGTCGCCGCGGACTTCGACAACGACGGGCGCGAGGAGCTCTTCTTCAACGTCTGCGGCGCGGAGAACCGGCTGTTCGAGCGCGTCGACCGCCCGGGCGAGCCGCCGGGGTGGGAGCCCGTCCCGCTCGGGCCGGCCGCGGAGCCGGACGGGTTCGGCACCGGCGCGGTCGCGGCCGACGTCGACGGCGACGGGGCCCTCGAACTCCTCGTCGTCCACGGCGAGGTCGCCGCGCAGCCGGTGACGGTGTACGGCGCCACGGACGCGCCCGACGCCGGCTGGCTCCGCGTGCGCCCGACGACGCGGCAGGGCGCGCCGGCGCGCGGCGCGGTCGTCACGCTGGAGACCGCCGACGGCGTCCAGCGGCGGGCGATCGACGCGGGCGGCGGCTGTCTCTGTCAGACGGAGCCGGTCGCGCACTTCGGGCTCGGCGGCGCGAAGCCGCTGCGCGTGGACGTGCGGTGGCCCGACGGCCGCGAGCGGACCGTCGTCGGGCCGAGCCCCGACCGAGAGATCACCGTCGAACACCCGTCGCGCAGGGCGACCGACCGCGACGCACGAACGAGGCGGTAGCTGCCGGACCCGTCCCGCCGAGGGTCGGGCGTCGTCGTGGCCAGAACTGCCGCCCTTCGCGGGTTCAAGTGCCCCCGGACGTACGGGGAGGTATGGTAGATCCGACCTCGGACCTCGAGGAGGACGTCGACGAGGAGTCCGCGCCCGGGTGCGCCACGTGCGGCCAGCCGGCGCTGGGGAGCGGTCGTCGAACGATCACGTGGGTCGACGGCGACGACATCGTCCACCGACACTTCTGCTCGGAGTCGTGCCGCGAGGAGTGGGACGACGAGCGGCCGTCTGCGGGAGGGTAGCCGGGTCGGCGCGGGGGCGCCGCGACCGGACGCCGCGGTTCATTGCGGCGAAGACGGCGGCGGGAGGCTTTTTGCCCGCGGGGGTGGTAGCGTCCGGTATGATATCGCTCGACGAGGCCGTGACGGCCCGACTGGAGTCACACGGGGAGCGCTTCGAGGTCCTGATCGACCCCGACGCCGCGCTCGCGATCAAGCGCGGCGAGTTCGACGGTGACTTAGAGGAGGTCATCGCCGCGGAGGACGTCTTCGAGAACGCCTCGCGGGGCGACCGACCGGCAGAGGAGGATTTAGAGACCGTCTTCGGCACCACTGATCCGCTCTCGATCATTCCGGAGGTCGTCGAGCGCGGGGAGATACAGATCACCGCCGAGCAGCGCGCGGAGATGCAAGAGCGGAAGCACAATCAGCTGGTGACCACCATCACGCGCAACGCCGTGAACCCGCAGATGGACGACTCGCCGCACCCGCCCGAGCGGATCGAGCGCGCGCTGGATGAGGCCGGGTTCCAGATCGACCCGATGGAAGCGGTAGAGAACCAGGTCGACGACGCGCTCGACGCGCTGCGACCGGTGATCCCGATCCGGTTCGAGGAGGTGACGATGGCGGTCCAGCTCCCGGCCGACTACGCCGGGTCCGGACAGGCGCAGATCCGGGAGTTCGGCGATCTTGAGCGCGAGGAGTGGCAGAACGACGGCTCCTGGGTTGGGGTACTCACCTTCCCGGCCGGGCTCCAGAACGACCTCTACGACCTCGTCAACGAGGTCACTTCGGGCGAGGGCGACGCCCGCGTGATCAAGGACAAAGACGAACTCCGGACCCGGTAACGGGTCCTGACGGCCCGGCGACGGCGACCGCGCCCGGAGAGCGACCGCAACGCCGACCGCGCTCGCGACACCGACCACGACGCGGACCGCGACTCTGCCCGTCGCCGCAGTTTCACCGCCTCCGAGAGGTTGATGTCCGCGGGGCGCGGTCTCGTATCGCATGCACCCACGCGCGGCGGAGTTCGAACGGCGGGCTCGGGAGCGGTACGGCGTCGAAATCGACGTGCTGGAGTTCGACGCCGGCACGGAGACAGCGGCCGCGGCGGCCGACGCGCTCGACCGCGAGACGGGCGCGATCGCGTCGACGATCGTCGTCTCGCTCTCCGGCGGCGACCGAGACGGAAGCCTCGTCGCCGCGATCACGAGCGGCGCGAACCGGCTTGACCTCCACGCCGTCGCCGACCACTTCGACGCCGACGGCGCCGAGATGGGCGACCCGGGGCGCATCCGCGAGGTCGTCGGCTGGAGCATCGGCGGCGTGCCGCCGATCGGCCACGACGCCGCGCTCCCGACGGTGTTCGACCCGACGCTCACCGAGTACGACACCGTGTACGGCGCCGCCGGGACGCCGAGCGCGGTGTTCGCGGTCGACCCCGAGACGCTCGCCGACCTCGCGGACGCCGCGGTCGTCGACCTCACCGAATGAGGCGGCGTCGCGCCGGGCCCGACGCCGCTCCGACTCCGGCGTTGTTAATCGACGGTCGGTTTCGGGGGCGAGATTATTAAGACTGAGTTATGAAATAATAACTTTTTTCTATTAATCTACGCTACAGATCGGTATGACTCACTCACGGCGGTCGGTGCTGCGGCGCGGTGCCGGGTTGGCGGTCGCGGGAACGGCGGCGTCGCTCGCGGGGTGTGCCGGGAACGGTGGCGGCGGCTCCGAGGGGTTCGAGTCCGGGTACGCCGCGTTCTTCACGCTCAACGACTGGGCCAACGAGGTCGCGGGCGACAACGCGAGCTTCGAGGACCCGGTCGACGTGGGCCAGCTCGGCCACGGGTGGACGCCCGACGGGACCCTCGCGGCGGACGTCGCGGCGACGGACGCGTTCGTCTACCTCGACGGTCCGGAGTTCGCGTGGGCGCAGGACCTGGCGGCGACGCTGGAGAGCGACTACGACACGGTCGCCACGGTCGACGTGCTTGACGGGCTCGAAGGCGATCTGCTCGAGTGGAACCACTCTCACGGGGAGAGCCACGACGGGGAGAGCCACGACGAGGAGGGCCACGACGAGGGGGACCACGACGGGGAGGGCCACGATGAGGGAGACCACGACGGGGAGGGCCACGATGAGGGAGACCACGACAACGGGACCCGGTACGACCCCCACGTCTGGACGGACCCGGTCCTCGCGGCCGAGATGGTCGACACGATCGCGACCGGGCTGGGCGAGGCGGACCCGGACAACGCCGAGGCGTACGCCGCCAACGCCGAGGCGTACGCCGCGGATCTGGACGCGATCGACGACGCCTTCCGGTCGATCGCCGAGGACGCCGCGCGCGACGTGGCGGTGTTGGCGGGCCACAACTCTTTCCAGTACCTGGAGGCGCGCTACGGGTTCCGGCTCCGCTCGCCGGTGGGCGTCTCGCCGCAGAACGAGCCGACGCAGTCGGAGATCGCCGACACGATCGACCTCGTCGACGCGGAGGGGATCGACGTGGTGCTGTACGACCGGTTCCAGTCGCCGCGGCTCGCCGAGTCGATCGTCGAGAACAGCGGCGCGACGGAGGCGGTCCCCGTCACGCCGGCCGGGGGGACGACGCGGGAGTGGAACGACGCCGGGTACGGCTACCTCGAACAGATGACCGAGATCAACGTCCCGGCCTTCGAGCGGGCGTTCGAGGCGCAGTGACCGGCACGGTCGCCGGCGCGCCGAGCGACGCCCCGACCCGGCGGCGCGGCGACGGAGTAAAAGAGCTAAACGTGCGGCCGGTCCAGATGGGGCACACGAAGTGACCGCGATCGTCGACCTCGACGGCGTGACGTTCTCCTACGGCGACACCGTCGCCGTGAGAGACGTCTCTCTCACCGTCGAGGAGGGCGACTTCCTCGGGCTCGTCGGACCGAACGGCTCCGGGAAGACGACGCTGCTCCACCTCATGCTCGGCCTCCACGAGCCCGACGAGGGGTCCGTCGAGCTGTTCGGCCGGCCGGTCGACGAGTTCGACGACGGCGGCCGGATCGGCTACGTCTCCCAGAAGGCGACGAGCCGCGGCGGCGCGATGCCCGTCACCGTCCGTGAGTGCGTCACGATGGGGCGGTTCGCGCACGCCGGGCGAGGGCGGCTCTCCGCGGCCGACCGCGCCGCCGTCGCGGACGCCATCGAGACGGTCGGGGTCGGGGACCTGGCCGACCGGCTCGTCTCGGAGCTGTCCGGCGGGCAGAAGCAGCGAGCGTACATCGCTCGCGCCCTCGCGAGCGACGCGGACCTGCTCGCGCTCGACGAGCCGACGGTCGGCGTCGACGCCGAGTCGCGCGACGCGTTCTACGCCCTCCTCGACGAGCTCAACGAAGACGGGATTACGATCATCCTCATCGAACACGACATCGGCGTCGTCACCGACCGCGCGGACCGCATCGCCTGTATCAACACCGAGCTGTACCACCACGGGGACACGGAGTCGTTCGTCGAGAGCGACGCCCTCGCGGAGGCGTACGGCGCGACCGGACAGGTCGTCCACCACCACCACTGATGACCGGGGAGACATCGGCCGACCGGGAGCGGGAGCGTCCGCGTCCGGACCGGACCGGCCGCGAACGAGGACTCCGCCGGACCGCGGAGCTCGCCGGGATCGGGCTCACGGGCGTCGTCGCGGCGGTCATGCTCTCGTTCCTCCTCCTCTACTGGACGCAGGACCTGCCGGTGGCGAGCGAGCTGTACGCCGCGTTCCGCTCGATGGGGCGCGCGATGGACGCCGCGTTCGGGACGAACGTCTTCCGACACCCGATCATGTGGCAGTCGATGGCGGTTGGCGTGCTCGTCGGGGTGGTCGCCCCGCTCGTCGGCTCCTTCCTCGTCCACCGCGAGATGGCGCTGATCGGCGAGACGCTCGCGCACACCGCGTTCGCCGGGGTCGCCGTCGGGATCCTCGTCACCTCCTCGACGGGGTGGAACGGCTCGCTGCTGCTCGTCGCGCTCGCGGTCGGCATCCTCGGGGCGCTCGGGGTCCAGTGGCTCACCGAGCGCACCGACGCGTACGGCGACGTACCCATCGCGATCATGCTCAGCGGGAGCTTCGCGGTCGGGACTCTGATCATCAGCTACGGCGACGGGCTCACCGGCGTGAACATCCAGGGGTACCTGTTCGGGAACCTCGCGGTCGTCACGCCGGAGGGCGCGCGCCTCATGGGGGCGCTCTCGCTGATCGTCGTCGCAGGCGTTGCGCTGACGTACAAGCAGCTCCTCTTCATCACCTTCGACGAGCAGGCCGCGCGGGTCGCCCAGCTGAACGTCACCGGCTACAACACCCTGCTCGTCGTGCTGACCGCGGTCGTCGTCGTCGGCGCGATGCAGGTGCTCGGCGTCATCCTCGTCGCGGCGATGCTCGTCGTCCCCGTCGCGGCCGCCTCGCAGGTGGCCCGGAGCTTCCGCGAGACGATGTACCTCGCCGTCATCTTCGGCCAGCTGTCGGTGATCGGCGGCTTCGCCGTCTCGATCGGACTCGGCCTCCCCTCCGGGGGGTCGATCGTCGTCACGGCCATCGCGGTGTACCTCGGCAGCATCGTCGGCTCCGGCTCCTCGGTGAAGGCGATCTCGTCGCACGGTTGACGGGTCGGACCGGCGGGCTCGGAGGCCGCAGGCGGCGGTCGTGCGCGGCTCGCGTCCGGTTTCCACAGACCCTTATGTCGCGGCCGCGACCGACGGATATGGGAGAGACAGAAACCTACACGGTCACCGGTCCCGACGGTGACGAGGAGTCGTTCGAACTGCCCGCCGGCCTCGTCGACGTGCTCAGCGAGCAGGGCGAGGCCGCGACCGCCGTGGTCTCAGACGTCGTCGTCCAGGCGATGGCCCAGCAGGCGCACGTCATCGTCCACCACAGCGAGGGCGACGTGCCCGAGGACATCGCGGAGATGAACGAGACGGCCGCGGAGCTGTTCGAGGAGCGGTTCGGGCAGTCGCTCGAAGACGCGCTCGGCCACTCGCACTGAGCGGGTCCGACGCGCCCCGGCACCCGAACGAGTTCGTCCGACCGGCCGCTTAAGCCGGTCGAGTCCCTACATTTTCGTATGTCTACTGACCCGGACGGCGCGGACGCGCCGGTGCTGATCTTCGACGGCGACTGCCCGTACTGCTCGGTCGCCGCCGTCGCGCTCCGCCGGCTCGAGGGCGTCGTCGCGGTCCCGTGGGAGGCCGACCCGGTCGGCCCGTTCCTCGACGCGCAGTTCGGCTCGCGCCCGTTCGCGATGGTGCTCGTCGACCCGGTCGAGCGGCGGGTGTACGCGGGGCGGTCGGCCGCCGAGGAGCTGGCCGACCGCGCGGGAACGCCGGGCATCGTCGGCGGGCTCGTGCGCGACAACTACGACCGCATCGCCGACGTCGTCGGGACGCTGTCCGGCCGGGGCCGCGACCCCGCGGACGTCCACGACACCTACCGACTGGACGACGACGCGGGCGAGATGGTCGGGTCGCTCCGGGCGGCCGCCGACGAGGCGCCGACCGCGCTGTCGTGAGCGCGACCGGGACCGGGTCGCGGCCGGCGGGGAACGGATGACCGACGCCGACGGCGGCAGCTACACCCTCATCGTCGCCCTTGCGGCCGACGCCACGCTGTCGGCGGGCGCGCTCGGCGAACACCGTCTCCCGGCCGGCGCGTACGCGTACACGGGCAGCGCGCTCGGCGCCGGCGGGTTCTCGCGGGTCGACAGGCACCGGCGGACGGCGCGGGGCGACCACGACGTCCGCCACTGGCACGTCGACTACCTGCTCGGTCACCCGGCCGCGCGGATCGACCGCGTCGTGCGGAGCCTCGGCGTCGACGTCGAGTGTCCGGTCGCGGAGCGCCTACCCGCCGGCCCGGTAGACGGGTTCGGCGCCTCCGACTGCGACTGTCCGAGTCACCTCGCGGCAGGCGACGGGTCCGAGGCGGCCGAGGTGAGCGGACCCGACCGCGACGCGCTCGACGGCCTCGCGGAGCGCGCGCTGGCGGCGCACGAGGCCGCGGTCGCGGCCGCCGCCGACCCGGACGCGACCGTCGAGGTCGTCGCGGGCTCGGGAGAGTAACGGGCCGTGCGGTCGGCGGTCGTGCCGGTTCACGGGGCTGGAGGTCGTGTCGGTCTGCGCGGTCAGAGGTCGTACCGGTTCACGACCTGTCGCAGCTGCTCCTCGCGCCCGTTCATAGCGTCCTCGCGGAGCGCTTCCTCGTCGGCGGTCGGACAGTCGAGGTCGGGGACCGGCGTGGGGCGCCCGTCGTCGTCGAGCGCGACGAACGTGAAGTAGGAGGTGGTGGTCCGGCGCGTCTCGTCCGTGCGGGGATTCTCCGCGCGCACGTCGACCTTCACGTCGACGCTCGTCCGGCCGGTGTTGAACACGTATCCCTCGACGATCGCGACCTCGCCCATCTCGATCGGGGAGATGAAGTCGACGTGGTCCATCGACGCGGTGACCACCTGTCGGTTCGAGAACCGCATGCCGGCGATGGCGCCGCAGATGTCCATCCAGTGGAGCACGGCGCCCCCGAGCGCCCGGCCGAGGTTGTTCGTGTCGTTCGGGAGGAGCATCTCCGTCATCTCCGTGTGCGAGGAGGCGAGCGTCGCGGTCTCGTCCATGCCCGTGGTGGGAGATGCGGCAACTTGAACGACGGGCTTCGGCGCGGGCCCGCCGCCCGCCGAGTCCGGGGCCCCGGGCTCAGCGCTCCTCCGATGGGTCGCCGTCGCCGCTAAACTGGACCGAGTCGGGCGGTCGCCCCGCTTCGTCTATCACCTCGTCGGTGACGACGATCGGACAGTCGAGGCGCACGGCGAGCGCGAGCGCGTCGGAGGGACGGGCGTCGAAGACGAACCGCTCCGGCTCGCCCTCCTCGTAGCGCTCGGCGTCGACCTTCGCGTAGAAGGTGCCGTCGCGGAGGTCGTCGACGCGGACGCGGTCGATGGCGCCGCCGAACTCCGTGAGGATGTCAACGAGCAGGTCGTGCGTGAGCGGTCGGTCGAACGGTTCGCCCTCCAGCGCCATACCGATCGATCGGGCCTGGTCGCCGCTGACGAATATCGGGACGTACTCGTCGCGCGCGGAGAGGATCACCGCCGGGACGTCGCCGCTCGGCGCAGACCCCGCACCGACCCCGACGACCTCGGCTTCGTGTTCCATATCGGAACGTGGTGACGGCCGCTTGAATAGCTGTCCCACGCGCGTCCCGTTCGGTCCGCGACCCCCGCCGCCCTAGCTCGACGCTCGGTACCAGTACGCCCACGCCAGCGTGAAGACGAGCGCGGCGGCGACGAAGAAGACGACCCCCGGCTCGACGAGCGAGACCGCGTACTCCGCGAGCGGGTGGCCGACGAGGTCGACCGCACTGTCGGCGCCGTCGGCGGCGGTGTTCTGGTCGGGGACGCTCTCTATCGAGGGGCCGTCGGTGCTGGCCGTCCCAACGTCGTCACCGCCCGAGGCGCTCGTCCGCGGGTCCGCGAGCGAGCCGACTGCGAGGAGCCGCTGGGCGGCGACCGCGGCGAGTCCGATGATCCCGTACCCGCCGAGCAGACGCATGAGCGCGGTCTTGATCCCCGTCGACTCCTCGGAGCCGCCAGCGAACAGCACGAGCGGCTCGTCCGCTGCGGCGTACACGTCCATCTCGCGGCCCTTCTCCGAGTAGGCGGTGTCGACCACCTCCACGAGGTCGGCCTCGTCGAGCCGGGAGAGGTGGTACTGGACGTTCTGGAGCGAGGTGTCGACCTCGTCGGCGATCTCCGACTTCGTCGCCGGGCGGTCGTGGAGCGTCGAGAGGATCGCGCGCGCCGTCTCGGAGCCGAGGGCCGCGATGAGGTCGTCGGCCTCGTCGTCGTCGACGCCGACGACCCGGGGCTCGCGCTCCTCTGGCGTCGCGTCCGGCAGGGAGGGCAACAGCCGGGACATACGACATCCTGTGGCGCGTGAGGATACAAACTTGTTGGATCGTTGGGGACGGGTCGACCCCGCCCGAGCGGGAGCCGGGACCGACGCACAAACCCTAAACGCGGTGACCGAGTACGTCGGGTGATGACAGAGACGTCACGGGGGACCGACGACGAGGCACCCCCGTCGACCGACAGACCGCCGCGCACCGACGGCGGCGACCTCGACCGGGAGCCGGGCGGCGGACCCGCCGCCGACGGCGAGGGGAGCGTGACGGTCGTCGGGACCGCGCACGTGTCGGAGCGCTCCGTCGACGAGGTCGAGGAGACGATAGAGCGGGAACGCCCCGACGTCGTCGCGGTCGAGCTCGACGAGGGGCGCTACCGCCAGATGAACGGCGAGACGCCCGACGACCTCGACGCCGGCGACCTGCTCAGGGGGAACACGGTGTTCCAGTTCCTGGCGTACTGGATGCTCTCGTACGTCCAGACCCAGCTCGGCGAGCGGTTCGATATCGAGCCGGGCGCCGATATGAAGGCCGCCGTTGACATCGCCGAGTCGCTCGGCATCGACGTCGCCTTGGTCGACCGCGACATCCAGACCACGATCCAACGCTTCTGGGCCCGCATGACGATCACGGAGAAGCTCCGGCTCGTCGGCGGGCTCGCGTTCGGCGTCAGCGACCCGCGGGTCGCCGGCGCGATCGGCGGGCTCCTGGTCGGGATCCTCGCCGGGCCGGCCATCGGCCTCTTCGGCGGCGCCGTCGGGATCACCGACGCGATCCTGACGAGCGTCGCCGCGGGCGTCCTCGTCGCGCTCGGCGTCGGGATCGCCGTCGACCAGGTCGGCTCGCTCGCGCTCTCCCCGGACCAGCGGCTCTACGCCGCGGTCGGCACCGGGCTCTCGACCGGCGTCGCCGCCGGGGTCACCGGGGCCGCGAACGGACCCGTCTCGGCGTACCTCGGCGGGTTCCCCGTTGCGGCGATCGGGGGCTTCGGGATCGGGATCGGCCTCGGTCTCGTCGTCGGCGCCGTCCTCGCGATCGCGGTCAGCGGGTTCGGCGGCGGCGAGGTGGACCCGGAGGCCGGGGGTATCGAGGAGCTGGACGCCGCGGACCTCACCGACACGGACGTGGTGACGATGATGATGGAGGAGTTCCGGCAGTTCTCCCCGGGCGGCGCGGAGGCGCTCATCGACGAGCGCGACGCGTTCATCGCCCACCGGCTCGTCGCGCTCCGCGAGGCCGGGCACGACGTGGTCGCCGTCGTCGGCGCGGGCCACCAGGCGGGGATCGAGCGGTACCTCGCCGAGCCCGCGACCCTCCCGGCGATGGACGACTTGGTCGGCGAGGAATCGGGACGCGGGCTCCCCTGGAAGAAGGCGATCGGCTACGCGATCACCGTCGGCTTCGTCGGCTTCTTCCTCCTGCTGGCGCTCGGCGGCGCCGGCAACGCGTTCCTGCTCCGGCTGTTCGGCGCGTGGTTCCTGATCAACGGCGTCTTCGCCTTCGCCTTCGCGAAGGTCGCCGGCGCACGCTGGCTCTCGGCGGGCGTCGGCGGCGCCGTCGCGTGGATGACCTCGATCAACCCGCTGCTCGCGCCCGGCTGGTTCACCGGCTACGTCGAACTGCGGAGCCTGACCGTGAACGTGGCGGACATCGGCGCGCTCAACGACCTGCTCGGCGACGAGACGCGGTCGGTCGGCGAGTTAGTCTCCGCGATGCTCGACGTGCCGCTGTTCCGGCTCATCGTCGTCGTCGCGATGACGAACGTCGGTAGCATCGTCGCGAGCTTCCTCTTCGCGGCGTACGTCATCCCGGCGATGTTCGGCGCCGAGGTCGGCGGCGTCGACGAGGTCGGGCGGCTGCTCGTCGAGGGCGCGGTCAACGGCGCCGACCTCGTGCGCGGCGCCGTGGGGGGGATCGCATGAGCGGCGGCGCGACGTTCTCGGGGCGGCGAATCGCGGGGCTCTACTTCAGCGGCGCGGAGCTCCGCGACCTGCTCGTCGCGTGGCTCGCCTTGGGCGTGGCGTTCACCCTGTTCTTCGTCGGCGGCTCGGCCGGGATCGGTCGCATCCTCGCCGCGGGCGTGATCCCGCCGCTGTTCGTCGGGCTCGCGACCGCTGGGGTCGCCTTCCTCCTCCACGAGGTCGCGCACAAGGTCGTCGCGGTCCACTACGACCAAGTCGCGGAGTTCCGCGCGGACAACAGCATGCTGTTCCTTGCCGTGATGAGCTCGCTACTCGGGTTCATCTTCGCCGCGCCCGGCGCCGTCCACCACCGCGGGCGGCTGACGCCGCGGGAGCACGGGCATATCGCGCTCGCCGGCCCGGCCGTGAACCTCGGGCTGATGGCCGTGTTCTTCCCGCTGTTCGCGCTCGGCGGGCTCCTCGGCAGCGAACTCGTGACGATCCTCGGCGCGCGCGGCATCGCGATCAACGCGTTTCTCGCGGCGTTCAACCTCGTCCCGTACGGCCCGCTCGACGGGAAGACGGTGCTGTCGTGGAGCAAGCCGGTCTGGGCGGCCGTCTTCGTCCCCTCGGTCCTGCTCGCCGTCGGGCTCGTCTTCGTCGTCGGGCTCGGCTTCGGCGGCCCGTTCTGAGCCGCGGTCGGGCGACCGCCGCGCGTCCGGCGGCTTCGCCCGGAACGGTGCGTTTTTGCTCCGCCGGCGTGCCTCCACACACATGACCGAGGGCGACGGGAGCGGCGGCGGGGGACCGGACGGCGACGACGAACTCACCTACGCGGACGCGGGCGTCGATATCGACGCGAGCGAGGCCGCCACCGCCGCGCTGATCGGCGCGGTCGGCTCGGACTCCGACGCGGACGGCTCGGGGAGCGACTACGCGGGCCTCCTCGATATCGGCGACCGCTACCTCGCGCTCGCGACCGACGGCGTCGGGACGAAGCTCCTCGTCGCGGAGGCGCTCGGCGACTACTCCACGGTCGGTATCGACTGTATCGCGATGAACGTCAACGACCTCGTCGCGGCCGGGGTCCGCCCCGTTGCGTTCGTCGACTACCTCGCTGTCGACGAGCCGGACGAGCGGTTCGCCGAGCAGGTCGGCGAGGGGCTCGCTCGCGGCGCCGAGCTGGCGGACATCGAACTCGTCGGCGGCGAAACGGCCGTGATGCCGGATGTCGTCCGCGGGCTCGACCTGGCCGGTACGTGCGCGGGCCTCGCCGCGAAGGACGGCGTGTTCGACGGCCGCGCGGAGCCGGGCGACGCGCTCGTCGGCTGGCGCTCGTCGGGGATCCACTCGAACGGGCTCACGCTGGCGCGCGAGGCCGTCACGCGCGACCACGCCTACGCGGACCCCTGCCCGTTCGGCGACTACGAGACGCTCGGCAACGCGCTGCTCGAACCGACCGCGATATACACCGACCTGCTCGACCCGATGCGCGACCACGGCGTCCGCGGCGCCGCCCACGTGACGGGCGGCGGCTGGACGAACCTCGACCGCCTCGGCGATCACCGCTACGTCGTCGACGACGCGTTCGACTCGCAGCCCGTCTTCGAGTTCGTCCGGTCCGAGGGGAACGTCTCCGACGAGGAGATGTACCGCACGTTCAACATGGGGACGGGGTTCGTCGCCGCGGTCGACGCCGACGCCGCGGACGCGCTGGCCGACGCGACCGACGGTCGCGTGATCGGCCGCGTCGAGGACGGCGCGGCGGACGCCGGAGGCGACGGCGGGGCGAGCGTCGCGATCCGCGGGCTGGAGTTGTGAGCGGTCGCGTCCGAGGTACCGGCGATCGTTGCGGCCGCCGCGGAGCGGCGGCGGGGCGTGCCGCCGACTGACCCGTTATGACCGGCCACCGCGTAGGCCGAGTCAATGACGGACGGGGCCGTATCGGAGGAAGAGAGCGGGACCGAAGCCGACGGCTCCGAGGACGACGGGGACGGACGGGCCGAAGAGTCGGCGCACGTCGAGGACGTGCCGGACGGCGCGGGGTGTACGGAGATCTGGGAGCAACTGTCGGAGCGGCGCGAGGAGTGAGCTACTGCGACAACTGCGCCGCAATGTCCGCCTCCGTGATGATTCCGACCGTCTCCCCGCCGTCGGTGACCATCACCGCCTTGTAGTGGTCGAGGAGGTTCCGGACCTCGTCGACGGTCGCCGACGGCGCGACCGTCGGGAACGACTCGCTCATCACCTCGCTGACCGGGTGGTCGCCGACGTTCTCGCCGGCGTGGACCACGTCGCCCTGGCTGATCGACCCGACGGGCACGCCGTTCTGGAGAACGGGGAGCTGCGAGTACGCCTCGGCCTCCATCAGATCGACCGCCTCGCCCACGGCGTCGTCGGGCGCGACGCTGATCACGGTCTCGTTCATCAGGTCGGCCGCGCGCACGACCTCGCCCTCCGCCTCTTGGAGGGCGTTGACGATCCGGCGCAGCGTCGAGAGCCGCGGGTCGACGTCGCCGCCCTCGATCCGCGCGATGAGTGGCTGGGAGACGTCCGCGGCGTCGGCGAGTTCGCTCTGGGTCAGCTCCAGCGCGGTCCGGCGCTCGCGGAGGTCCTGTGGCGTCGGCAGTTCCATGCCGGCTAATTACTTAGGGTTATTAGAAAAGCTTTCGGCACCGACCGGGCACCGGGATCGCTCCCGGCAGATCCGCCCGACGCCCCGCGTCCGTGCCTATCGCTCCGGCTCTTCGTCCTCGTCCGCGTCGGTCTCGAAGACGTCGATGACTTCGAGGGGAACGTCGCGGAGGGCGCCGCCGACCTCGCTTTTCGCGATCCGTTCCGCGTGCTCCTCGCTGTCGGCGTTGAACACGTCGATCTCTAGGAGCAGCCCTACGAGGGCCGTGTTCGCCGCGAGGAACGCGGCGTCGAACGGCTCGCCGCAGGCCGGACAGCCGGTGACGCCGGGCTCGACCTCGACGTACTGCTTGTCCGTCTCGTTGAGTCGCTTGCCGGCTTCGCTGACCGCGACGCCGATGGCGTCGTCGGTCTCCTCGACGTCACGGACCAACCAGGCGGCTTCCATCGCGACTTCGTAGTTGCTCATACGCGGTTGGAGAAGCCGCAGGGTTTCTTGTCTTGTGGTTTGGCCGCGGTCGAAAACGAGCCGTCGATCGCGCGGAACCGGCGGCGAGACGCACCCTACAGGCGGTCGACGATCGCCGCGGTGACCTCGTCGGTCGTCGCCGAGCCGCCGAGGTCGCCGGTGCGCGGGCCGTCGGAGAGGACGCCCTCGACCCCGTCGCGGACCCGCTGCCCCGCCTCGACGTGGCCGAGGTACTCGAGCAGCATGGCCGCCGAGAGGACCGCCGCGGTCGGGTTGGCGACCCCCTCGCCCGCGATGTCCGGGGCCGTGCCGTGGACCGGCTCGAACAGCGCGTTGTCGTGGCCGATGTTCGCCGACGGGAGCAGACCGAGGCCGCCGACGAGCCCGGCCGCGAGGTCGGAGAGCACGTCGCCCGCGAGGTTCGGGCAGACGATCACGCCGTACTGGCCCGGGTCGAGCGGGAGCTTCGTCGCGAACGCGTCCATCAGCTCCTCGTCGGCGTCGACGCCGCGCTCGTCTGCGACCGCCGCGACCTCGTCGCGGAACCGGCCGTCCGTCTCGCGCATCACGTTCGCCTTGTGGGCGACGGTGAACCCCTCCTCTGGGTCCCCGGCGGGGCCGCGCCCGTCCTCGACAAAGTCACAGGCGTACTCGGCCAGCTCGCGCGAGGCCGACGACGTGACGACGCGCGTCAGCGTCGAGAGGTCCTCCGAGAGGCGGTCCTCGTGGCCCGCGTAGACGCCCTCGGTGTTCTCGCGGAGGAACACCACATCCGTCTCCGGCCGGAGCGCGTCGACGCCCGGGAGCGCCTTCGCGGGCCGGACGTTGACGAACGAGTCCACCGCCTCGCGCAGCGGGAGGATCACGTCGGCGGCCGTCTCGCCCGCCGCGCCGAACAGCGTCGCGTCCGCGTCGGCCACCAGGTCGTACGTCTCGTCGGGGAGCGCCTCGCCGGTCGCGTCCCGGGTCGCGTCGCCCGCGTCCCCGCGGACGAACTCGAAGTCGGGGTCGAGCGCGTCCAACACCTCGACGGCGGCCGGCACGACCTCGCGGCCGATGCCGTCGCCCTCGATGACGACGATCTCGTCGGTCATCCGGCTCAGTCGTCCCCCTCGACGTACGGCAGGTCGGCGACCGTCTCGTCGACCTTGCTCCGGTTCGAGTACATCAGCGCGGTCGTGTCCCAGATTCCCTCGACCAAGGCCTCGCGCATCGCGTCGTCGACCTCGACATCGATGACGGTGTCGCCATAAGTGACCGTCTCCCCTTCCACGTCGACCTCGATGTCGCCGTCGGGGTTCGCCTCGATCCACTCTTGGAGCTCGACCACGGTCTCGTGGTCGGCGGTGACCGCGGGGATGCCGAGCGACTTACAGTTGTCGCGGAAGATCTCGGCGTAGGACTCGCCGACGACGCCGTCGACGCCCCACCGCATCATCGCCTGCGGCGCGTGCTCCCGGGAGGAGCCGCAGCCGAAGTTGGAGTTAACGACCGCGATCGACGCGCCCTCGAAGCGGTTGAGCGGGTGGTCGTTGAACTCCCCGTCCTCGTCGCGCCGGGCGTCGTAGAAGAGGTAGTCCGCCATGTTGTCGAACGTGACCTCCTTCATGAACTGCGCCGGCAGGATCTGGTCGGTGTCGACATCGTCGCCGGGGATCGGGACGCCCGTGCCCGAGACCTCGGTGATGTGTTGGTCGTCGCCCGCGTTGGCGTCGGGGGCCATCAGTCGGCCACCTCCTCGACGCCGCCCGCGCCGCCGGTCGGCCCGTCGTCCAGGTAGTCGCGCGCGTCGACGACCTCGCCCTCGACGGCCGCGGCCGCGACCATCGCGGGGCTCATCAGCACCGTCCGCCCCTCCTTCGAGCCCTGCCGGCCGACGAAGTTGCGGTTCGACGATGACGCACACACCTCGCCGGCGCCGAGCTGGTCGTCGTTCATCGCGAGGCACATCGAGCAGCCGGCGCGCCGCCACTGGAAGCCGGCCTCGATGAACGTCTGGTCGATGCCGCGCTCCTCGCACTGGGCGCGGACCGTCTCCGAGCCGGGCACGGCGAGCGCGCGCACGTCCTCGTCGACGCTGTGGTCCTCTAGGATCCGCGCCGCTTCCTTGAAGTCCGAAAGGCGGCCGTTCGTACAGGTGCCGAGGAACGCCACGTCGACGTCGTACCCGAGCATCGACTGCCCGGGCTCGACCTCCATGTGGTCGATCGCCTTCTCGGCGGCCTCCCGGTCGGTCCGCTCCTCGAAGTCGTCCGGGTGCGGCACCGCCTCGTCGATCCCGACCACCTGCCCGGGGTTGATCCCCCACGTGACCAGCGGGTCGAGTCCGTCGGCGTCGACCGTGACCACGTCGTCGTACTCGGCGTCGTCGTCGGAGGCGATCGATTCCCAGTACCGCTTCCGCTCCTCGAACGCCTCGCCCCCGGGGACGTACTCGCGGCCCCGCAGGTACTCATAGGTGGTCTCGTCGGGGTTGATGTACCCCGCGCGGGCGCCGCCCTCGATGGACATGTTACAGACGGCGAGCCGTCCCTCCATGTCGAGCGCCTCGATTGCGGGGCCGCCGTACTCGTACACGTGGCCGACGCCGCCGTCGACGCCGAGGTCCTTGATCACTTTCATGATCACGTCCTTGGCGTAGACGCCCTCGCCGAGCTCGCCCTCGACTTCGATCCGGCGGACCTTCTGCTTGTCCGCGGCGATACAGCCGGTCGCGAGCACGTCGCGGATCTGGCTGGTCCCGATGCCGACGCCGATGGAGCCGAACGCGCCGTGGGTCGCCGTGTGGCTGTCGCCGCACGCGACCGTCATCCCCGGCTGCGAGAGGCCGAGTTCGGGGGCGACGACGTGCGTGATCCCCTGCTTCCCGGAGTCGAATCCGAAGAAGGTGATCCCGCTCTCGCTCGTGTTGCGTTCGAGCGCCGAGAGCATCTCCTCGGCCTGGTCGTCGGCCAGCGGGCGCTCGCGCTTGTCCGCCTCCGTCGGCGCGATGTGGTCGGTGGTCGCGAACGTCCGCTCCGGGTACGCCACGTCGAGGTCGCGCTCGCGCAGCATCCCGAACGCCTGCGGGCTCGTCACCTCGTGGACGAGGTGGAGCCCGACGAACAGCTGGTCCTGCCCGTTCGGCAGCTCCGTCACCTTGTGGCGCTCCCACACCTTGTCGTACAGCGTTCCCTCGCTCATCGGGCGTCACCCCGGACCGCCGCGCAGTCGGAGGACCGACCGCTCACCGCTACGCCCATCAGGCGGTCACCTCGGCGCTCTCCTCCTCCTCGTCGCCCTCGGCCGACTCCTCCCACGCGAACAGGCCGCGCAGCTCCTCGCCGACGGCCTCGATCTCGTGGGTCTTCTCCGCCTCGCGGAGCTGGGTGTAGGAGGGGCGGCCCGCCTGGTTCTCCGCGATCCACTCGCGGGCGAACTGGCCGTTCTGGACCTTCTCCAAGACCTCTTCCATGTTCTCGCGGGCGTGTTCGTCGACGACCACGTCGCCCTGCGTGAGGCCGCCGTACTCGGCGGTGTCGGAGACGGAGTCCCACATCCCGCCGAGCCCGTCCTCGTACATCAGGTCGACGATGAGTTTGAGTTCGTTGAGGCACTCGAAGTACGCCATCTCGGGCGAGTACCCGGCGTCGACAAGCGTCTCGTACCCCTGTTTCACCAGCGAGGTGACGCCGCCGCAGAGCACCGCCTGCTCGCCGAACAGGTCGGTCTCCGTCTCCTCGCGGAACGACGTCTCGACGACGCCGGCGCGGGTACAGCCGATCGCGGCCGCGTACGCGAGCCCCTCGTCGTGGGCGTCGCCGGTGGCGTCCTGGTACACCGCCAGCAGGCCGGGCGTCCCCTGGTCATTCTCGTAGTTGCGGCGCACGAGGTGGCCCGGCGACTTCGGCGCGACCATCGTCACGTCGACGTCCTCGGGCGGTTGGATCTGGTTGTAGTGGATGTTGAACCCGTGCGCGAACTGGAGCGTGTCGCCCGCGTCCAGGTTCGGTTCGATCGCGTTCTCGTACACGTCCGGCTGAACCGTGTCGGGGACGAGGACGCTCACCACGTCGGCCGCGGCGACGGCGTCCGCGGGGGCCTCCACGCGGAGCCCGTCGCCTTCGGCGGCGGCCCGGGAGGAGCTGCTCTCGCGGAGGCCGACGATCACGTCGACCCCGCTGTCGGCGAGGTTCTGCGCGTGCGCGTGGCCCTGCGAGCCGTAGCCGAGGACGGCCACCGTCTTGTGCGCGATCGCCTCCTCGTCGGCGTCTTCGTCGTAGTATACTGTCGAGTCGAACGTCTGCGTGTCGTCTTCGGTCATGTGTATCGTTGTGAGTTCCTGTGTGGTCGCGTGTCAGTCGTCGTGCGTGGTCGGTTCGGCGGCCGTGCCGGGCTTCTCGCCGGGCGCCGTGGGGGTGTTACCCCGAGCGAGGGCTGTCGGCCCCGTCCGCGCGATCTCGACGATACCGAACCGGTCGAACGCGCCGATCGCGTTGTCGATGCTTGCCTTGTCGCCGGTGAGTTCGACGGTGATCGTCTCGGGGCCGGCGTCGACCGTCCGGCCGTCGTACATCTCGGCGACCGCGTGGACCGCCGCGGGGTCGTCGGCCTCGATCTTCAGCAGGACGAGCTCCGAGGTGACCGCGTCGCCGGCGACCTCGCCGACCGAGATGACCGGCTTCAGCTTCGACATCTGCTTTTCGATCTGGTCGATCCCGGGGTCCGTCTCCTCGACGACCATGGTGATCCGCGAGTGACCGTCGACGGTCGTCGGCCCCACGGTGAGGCTCTCGATGTTGAACTGGCGGCGGGAGACGAGGCCGGAGACGCGCGCCAGCACGCCGGGCTCGTCCTCGACGAGTGCCGAGATGACGGCGCGGTGCGACTCGTGTTCGGCCTCGACGACGGGGTCGATCCGGATCCCCTCGAGGTTCCGGCGCCCCTCCGGGTGGTTGCGCTCGTTCGGACCGGGCTGTTCGCCCGGGAGCGGCCGGGAGTCGGCGCCGGGCGCGACGGGCGACCCGCCGTCGGCCGCCGCGGACGCCTCATCGCGCCCGGTGTGCGGCTCCCCGTCGGACGCCGCGGTGTCGTCGCTCATAGCTGGTCCTCCGCGGCCGCGAACTTCCCGTTCGCACCGCCGCTCGGCACCATCGGCAGGACGTTCTCCGCGGGGTCGACGTGGAAGTCGACCACGGCCGGCCCGTCATAGTCGAGGGCTTCCTCGACCGCGGGCGCGACCTCGTCGTAGTCGTCGACGCGGAGACCGAGCGCGCCGAACGCCTCCGCGAGCTTGTCGAACTCGGGCATCCACGTGTAGTCGGAGGCCATGTGTCGGCCCTCGTAGAACGCGTCCTGCCACTGGCGAACCATCCCGATGTACTCGTTGTTGAGCACGGCGATCGTGATGTCGAGCTCCTCGCGGACCGCGACCGACAGCTCCTGCATCGTCATCAGGAAGGAGCCGTCGCCGTCGAAACACACCACGTCGCGGTCCTCCTCGCCCATCGTGTCGGCCGCGACCCGCGCGCCGACCGCGGCGGGCACGCCGTACCCCATGGTCCCCAGCCCGTGGGAGGAGACCCACGTCCGCGGCTCCGTGTACGTCCAGAACTGCGAGGCCCACATCTGATGCTGGCCGACGCCGGTCGTGACGATCGTGTCATCGTCGGTCGCCTCGTCGAACGCCTCGACGACGAACTGGGGCTTCAGCGGCTCGTCCTCGGGCGTCGCGTACGTGAGCGGGTACGTCTCCCGCCACTCGTCGCACCGGTCGCGCCACGCCTCGGCGTCGGGCGCGTCGCGGACCGCGGCGGTCAGCTGGTCGAGGACGCGCCCGGCGTCGCCGATCAGCGGGTAGTCGGCGTGGACGTTCTTCGAGATCTCCGCGGGGTCGATGTCGACGTGGATCACCTCGGCCTCGGGCGCGAACGTGTCGATCCCGCCCGTGAGCCGGTCGTCGAACCGAGTGCCGACCGCGATCAGGCAGTCGGTGTGGGTGATCGCCAGGTTCGCGTAGCCGGTTCCGTGCATCCCCGCCCACGAGAGGCAGAGGTCGTCGTCCTCGGGGAACGAGCCGATCCCCGGCATCGTCGTCGTCACCGGGATCCCGTAGCTCCGGGCGAACGTCCGCGCCTCGTCGCTCGCGTCCGCCTTGATGACGCCGCCGCCGAACAGACAGACGGGGCGCTCGGCGGCCTCGATGGCGCGCGCTGCCTCCTCGACCGACTCCGCATCGGCGTTCGGGTCGGGGTCGGTCCCCGCGGGCGGCGTCGCCGGACCGGGCGTCCGGTCGGTCTCGTCCTGCGTGACGTCCTTCGGGAGGTCGACGAGCGTCGGCCCGGGGCGCCCCGCGCGCGACAGCTCGAACGCCTCGCCAACGGTGTCGCCGACGGTGTCGGCCCCGCTCGCGAAGTAGTTGTGCTTCGTGATCGGGCGCGTGACGCCGACCGTGTCGGTCTCCTGGAACGCGTCGTTGCCGACGAACTCCGTGGGCACCTGCCCGGTCAGCGCCAACATCGCGTCGGAGTCCATGTCGGCGTCGGCGATGCCGGTGACGAGGTTCGTCGCGCCGGGGCCGGACGTGGCCATACAGAGCCCGGGTTCGCCCGCGACGACGCCGTACGCGTCGGCGGCGTGCGCGGCGCCCTGCTCGTGGGCCATCGTCACGTGCCGGACGGAGGAGTCGTACAGGGCGTCGTAGACAGGCATGATCGCGCCGCCCTGAACGCCGAAGGCGGTCTTCGCGCCCGCGGCCTCGAGGGCGGCAACGACTGACTCGGCGCCCGTCGAGACGGGCCCCGCCGTCTGGTGTTCGTCCGGTTCGGTCGGCTCCTCGGTCGCGGCCGCCGTCGAGCCGTCGTCCGACTCGTCCGCGTCGGATCGCGGCTGTGCTGCTGTGTCGCTCATTGTCGTGGTTGGTGTGGCATCTGGTGGGTCGTCGTGTGGGTCGCTGCGAACGCGCGACGGGCGGGCCCGCGCCGCGTCCCTCGGGGGCGCGGCTTCGCGCGTCGAGAACGGCTCGGCCGCCGACGTTCGGCGGCGCGTCGCGTCGGTGAGGAAGGGGTAATGTAGGGGCTTATACCCCTACAATGATCGGCGCGACGGCTCCGGACGCGGTAGCGCGTTCCGCGAGCGCGGTGTGCCGTCGCATCTCGCCCGAAGCAACGCGGCCGGGGTATAAATTCCTGTCGGGCGTCCGGAGCGGAACGCCGTCGGGACTGCTCCCGCGACCGCCCTCGCGGTCGCTCGGGGGGCGCTCCGGTCGGGGAGTGGGTCATCAGACCCGGACCTCCTCCTCGCGCGTGACGTTCGCCTCCTCGGCGAACCGCTCGACGTCGCCCGCGGTCACCTGCCGCTTGCCGGCGCCGTACTCCTTGACCCGCTTCGTGATCGTCCGGACCTCGGAGTCGGTCGGGTCGAAGCCGGCCTCCACCAAGTGCTTGCGCACGCTGTGGGTGCCGGTGTGTTTGCCCAGCACGAACTCGCGCTCGGCGCCCACCATCTCCGGAGTCATCACGCCGGTCTCGAACGTGTCGGCGTTCTCGATGACGCCCGCGGCGTGGATGCCGGACTCGTGGGCGAACGCGTTCCGGCCGGTGATCGGCTTGTTCGCGGGCACCGGGATGTCCGAGGCCTCCTCGACGATCCGGGCCAGCTTGGTGATCTGGGTCGTGTCGATGCCGGTGTCGACGCCGTACACCGACTCGACGGCCATGACGACCTCCTCGTAGGCGGCGTTGCCGGCGCGCTCGCCGATGCCGTTGACCGACACCTGCGCCTGCTCCGCGCCGTTCTCGAAGCCCGCGACGGCGTTGGCCGCGGCCATCCCGAAGTCGTCGTGGGTGTGGACATCGACGCGGGCGTCGGTGGCCTCGACGACGGCGTTCACCGTCTCGCCGAAGCTGGTCGGCATCCCGACGCCGCAGGTGTCGGGGATGTTGATCCAGTCGGTGCCGGCGTCGGAGACGGCCTCGACGATGTCGATCAGGTAGTCCGGGTCCGTTCGAGTGGCGTCCATCGGCGAGAACATACACTCGACGCCGGCGTCTTTCACCTTCTCGACCGCGTCGACCGCGCGCCCCTTCGCCTCCTCGCGGGTCGCGTGCATCGAGTCCTCCAGCTGGACATCACTGGTGGAGACGAACACGTGGACCATCTCGACGCCGGAGTCGATGGCGGCGTCGATGTCGCCGTCGACGACCCGGGCCAGTCCGCAGACGGTGGTGTCCGTCGCGGCGGCGATGTCGCTGACGGCCTCGAACTCCGCGTCCGAGTTGACCGGGAACCCCGCCTCGATGACGTGGGTGTCCATGTCGTCTAGCGTCGCCGCTATGCGGCGTTTCTCGTCGTAGCTGAACGATGTCCGTGGTGACTGTTCTCCGTCTCGCAGGGTCGTGTCGAAGATCCTGACAGGACCGATATCGACGTTAGAAGCTATCGTGCCCTGGAAGAACTCGATCCGCCGGGGTGTCCGACGAAGCCTCCGTGATGTCTGTCATCGATTCACGACAAGACAGTCGAGTACTTAATCGTTTGGACAATCGCAAAATCGGTGCGGACCGGCAGTTCGGAGCCGAAGAGGCGAAGAGCAGTAGATCGCATGACTGCGGCGGTGTCAATACACCTTAAGGAGGTAATACACACACCGGGGATCCGGCACGTATTCCGATTCGGAAGTCAGTTAATAAGTGGTCTCGACGTTCGTTTCGTTCGTACTGCGGGCGGCCGGCGGTTCACGCGCGAGACGAGTCAGCGAGTCTCACGGCGCTATCTCCACCGTGATCGGCGGTCGGTCCGCACCGATATCCGGGTCGACCGGCGGACGCGCCGCTACCGACCGAGCGCGTCGGTCACCTCGCGCCGGAGCGCGACGAGGTCGGGGTCCGCCCGCTCGCGGGGCCGGTCGATTTCGACATCGACGACCGACGCCACCCTCCCGGGCTGCCCGCCGAGCACGACGACGCGGTCCGCGAGGTAGACGGCCTCCTCCACGTCGTGCGTGACGAGGACGACGGTCGTCCCGCGCGCGTCCCAGACGTCGAGCAGGTGGTCCTGCTGGTCCGCCTTCGTCAGCCGGTCGAGCGCGGAGAACGGCTCGTCGAGCAGCAGCACGGCGGGGTCGTAGGCGAGCCCCCTCGCGAGCGACACGCGCTGAGCCATCCCGCCGGAGAGCTCTTCCGGGCGGCTCCTGGCGAACCCGTCGAGCCCGACCGTCTCGATCAGGTCGTCGACGCGCTCGCGAGCCGCCGGGGTGTCCGGGTCGACGTCGGCCGGGAGTCCGACGGCGACGTTCTCCCGGACGTCCGCCCAGTCGAGCAGCCGCGGTTCCTGGAACACCATCCCGACGGCGTCGCTGCCCCCCTCCCTGACGTCCGCGCCGTCGACGGCGACGCGCCCGGCGAACTCGGCTTCGAGTCCGGAGAGCACGCGGAGCAGCGTCGACTTCCCGCACCCGGAGGGGCCGACGACCGCGACGAACTCGCCGTCCGCGACCGCGAGGTCGACGCCGTCGAGCGCGACCGTGTCCCCGTACCGCTTCCGGAGGTCGTCCACCGCGAGGACGGGGTCAGCGTCCGACGACACGGTCTCTCACCTCTCTGACCGCGACGTCCGAGCAGTTGCCGAGGAACGCGAACAGCAGGATCGACCCCACGATGATGTCGGGCCGCGCGAGGGTCCGCCCGTCGCTCAGCAGGAATCCGATGCCCTGACTCGCCGCGATCAGCTCGGCGGCGACGACGAACATCCACGCCAGTCCGACGCCGCCGCGGATCCCAACGAGCAGGTCCGGGAGCGCGGCCGGGAACACGACCCGGCGCAGCGACTCGACGCGCCCGAGGTCGTACACCTCGGCGACCTCCAACAGCTCCTCGTCGACCGCGGCGATGCCGGTCGAGAGGTTGAGGTACACCGGGAAGAACGCGCCGACAGCGATGAGCAGCACCTTCGCGCTTTCGCCGATGCCGAACCAGAGGAGGAACAGCGGCACCCACGCCAGCGACGGGATGTTCTTCAGGCTCTGGAGGAGCGGGTCGAGGAGGTCGCTCGCGGTCCGCGAGAGCCCGGTGGCGGTCCCGAAGACGGTTCCGACGACGATGCCGAGGCCGGCACCGAGAACGACGCGCTGGACCGTGATCGCGACGTGGCCCCACAGCTCGCCGGTGGCGGCCATCCCGTAGAGCGTCTCCGCCACGCGCAGCGGGGTCGGCAGCTGGTACGCCGCGATGATCCCGGTCGCGACGACGAGGTGCCAGACGACGACGAGCGCGGCGGGGACGAGCAGCCCGAGCAGGGGCCGGAACCGGCTGGCAGCGGGGAGGGGAACCGGGCCGAGGCTGCGAGACTCGGCGCCGCCGGCCGACTCGCCGGCCGTCGACCCACGGCCGGAGTCGGAGTCGCGGGACACCCCGGACTCCCGGCGGGTGTCGGCGGCCATCTCAGACGACCTCGCTCGCGAACTCGGAGTCGATCAGGTCGTCGACGTTGCCGGCGGGGTCGGCGTCGTCGGTCACGAGCCCCTCGCGTTCGAGAATCGGCGAGAGGTCCGCGAGCAGTTCGCGGTGGGGCTCGCCCGGGATCGGCTCCGAGAGGTCGTTCCGCTGGGTGAACACGCGCTCCGCGACCGGCTCGGACATCTCGGAGGCGTCGGCGAGGATCCCGGCGGTCGCCGTCGGGTTCCCGATCGCCCACTCGCGGCCCCGCTCGTAGGCCTCGATCACGCGACGCGCGTCCTCGGGCCGGTCGGCGAGGAACCCGTCGAGGAAGTTCAGGAACCCGTACGTGTTGTACCGCGGCTCGCGGAAGAACAGCTCCGCGCCGTCGTGTTCGAGCTCCAACTCGGCCATGTGCGGGTCGAGTCCGGCCCACGCGTCGACCTCTCCCCGGACGAGAGCGGACTGTCCCTCGGGGTGCTGGAGGTTGACGACCTCGACGTCCTCCTCGCTCAGCCCGGCGTCGTCGAGCGCCTGAAGCAGGAAGAAGTACGGGTCCGTCCCGCGGGTGGCGGCGACGCGGCTCCCTTCGAGGTCTTCGACCGATTCGATCCCGGTCTCCTCGAACGTGACGAGCGCCGTCCACTCCGGCTCCGAATAGACGTACGGCGTCGTTATCGGCACGCCGTTCGTGCGGGCCATCAGCGCCGCGATTCCGGCGGTCGAGGAGACGTCGGCCTCGCCGCTCTGGGCGTACTCGTTCGCTTGGTTGCTCCCGAGGCTCAACACCCACTCGACGTCGGTTCCGGTGTCGGCGAACGCCGCTTCGAGCCACCCTTTCTCGCGCAACACGAGACTGACCGGGTTGTAGTACGCGTAATCGACCGTCACTGTGCCCGAGTCGCCGCCTCCGCCCGCGCAGCCGGCGAGCAGCGAACCGCCGATCGCCGCGCCGGTGCCGCGGAGGAACTGTCTTCGCTCCATCGTACCTCCGCATACCGGTGCCACTCATAAGCCAATATGGCTATGGAGAATATTTAATTGCGTCTATGATGTTTTGGAGTTATTCATTGCCGGGTCGTGCGTCGTGGTGGCACGGGCGTCGACGGTCGCGACACGGATGCTGACGGGCGGACGGGCGCTTTCGACAGATGGGCGATCGGGAACGGAGCCGCTCGTCTCGCGTTCCGGGTCCCGGATCATGCTGCCGGTTGCTCGCGCTGTCCGCTCGGGGGAGATCAGAGAACGACGGCGGCAGCGTGCCGAGAGAGTCGGCGTTCCGGCTACATCCCCATATCGGCGGCGGCGTCCGGCACCGGGAGGTCTGGGACGGCGGCGCCGAGCAGCTCGGCCGCGTGGTCGAGCGCCATGTCGAACCCGTAGTAGCGCTCCAGTTCGTCGCCGTCCGGACCGGTCCGGACCTTCAACATCGCGTATCCGTCGGCGTTCTGCGCGACGGTCGCCTCCCGACCGTCCCGCGAGAAGGTGAGCCGTCGCTCGCCGTCGGTCTCCTCGTACCGCGCCTCGATGCCGTTCGCCGACGCGGCCTCCGTGTCGGTCATACAGGCGTTACGGGCCGGTCCCTGTCGAACCTGTCGGTCGCCGAGACCGGGCGATCGGTCGCGAGCCGTCCGGTGCCGTGGCCCCGGTGCCGGGCGGCCTGCGGCCGCGGAGCTAGCGCGGGTCCCACCCGTTGAACTCGCTCCCCGACTCCAGTTCGGGGTCGAACGCGTCGATGACGCCGCCGAGCGTGTCGTACCCTCGGCGACCACGGCGATGTCGACGATCGCTTCGTCGTCGGTCCCGACCCCGCGGGCGATGGTACCGCGTTGGTGCTACTCGTACCGGTTGCCGATCTCGCTCGATACCGCCAAGATGACCAGTTCACGCTCCCGTTCGGTGAGCCGGCTGTCGGTCCACAGCGACTCGGGGAACGACCAGAGGCCGGCGAGCACCGCGGGGTTGTTGCCGAGCGACCGGCACACGTGAAGCGGTTCCCCTGAAGCGACGACCCCGAGAGCTCCCCGTACTCGTCCGGCACGTCAGACGCCTCTGCGTAGGGAACGCGGGCCATGGCGAAGGGCTCGCACCCGCGAGGCATAGGTGTACGCCACTCGGTACCGTTCGCTGCGACCGGTTCGGGCCGGTCCGCGGGGATCCGCGATAGCAAGCTTAAGGGACGCCACGCGCCAATCGGCGGCAATGAGTACCGAGGTGACCCGTCGGCGCGCGTGGGTTATCGCCGCTCGGCCGCAGACGCTCCCTGCCGCGGCCGCACCGGTGATCGTCGGCGTCGGGCTCGCGCTCGCCGACGGGGTGTTCGCCCCGCTGCCCGCGCTCGCGGCGCTCGTCGGCGCGGCGCTGATCCAGGTCGGCACGAACTTCGCGAACGACTACTACGACGCGATCCAAGGGGCGGACACCGACGACCGCGAGGGGTTCACGCGCGTCGTCGCCAGCGGCCTCATCGAGCCGGCCGAGGTGAAGCGGGCGATGTGGCTCACCTTCGCGGCCGCGATCCTCGTGGGGACCTACCTCGTCGCCGTCGGCGGCGTCCCCATCCTCGTGATCGGGCTCGCCTCCGTGGCGGCCGGGATCGCCTACACCGGCGGGCCGTACCCCCTCGGCTACCACGGGCTCGGCGACCTCTTCGTGTTCGTCTTCTTCGGCGTGATCGCGGTGACGGGGACCTACTACGTTCAGGCCGCCGCGCTGCTCGCAGGGTGGTTCCCGGCGGGGCCCCCGGAGGGCACCGTCGCGCTCGCGGCGGTGGTCGCGAGCCTCCCGATCGCCGCGCTGTCGACAAACATCCTCGTCGTCAACAACCTCCGCGACCGCGAGGAGGACGCCTCGACGGGCAAGCGCACCCTCGCCGTCCGGTTCGGCTACCGGTTCGCTCGCGCCGAGTACCTCGCGCTGCTCGCCGTCGCGTACCTCGTCCCCGTCTGGTTCGCCGCGCGCGGCGACGGGCTCGCGACGCTGCTCCCGCTCGTCACTCTCCCGCTCGCGGCGACCGTCGCGCGGACGGTGCTCACCGAGACCTCGGGCGAGGCGCTCAACCCCGCGTTAGAGTCGACCGGCAAACTGCTCGCGGCGTACGCCGTCGCGTTCGCCGTCGGGTTGGCGGTGTGACCGACGACGACCCTCGCGGCGAGGCCTCGGTCACGGTCGTGCGCCACCGCCCATTCGCGCTCGACCTGACCCGACCGCTCGGAACCGCACGCGGCGAGATCCGTCGCCGGGAAGGGTTCGTGATCACGGCTAGACGCGGCGGCGACGAGTCAGGCGCGGTCGGCCTCGGCGAGGCGACTCCGCTCCCAGGGTGGACGGAGTCGCGCGACGCCTGCGCGGCGGCGCTCGGCGACCTCGAAGCCGGGAACATGTCCGAACCGGTCCCGGGAGTTCCGGACGCGGAATCGACGCCAGCCGCGCGACACGGCGTCTCGCTCGCGCTCGCCGACGCCGCAGCTCGCGACGCGGGACGGCCGCTCGCGGAGCAACTCGCCGTCGAGGCCGGCGTGACCGCGACGCCCGCTGACGCCGTCCCGGTCAACGCGACCGTCGGGGACGGCGGGCCGGCGGAGACCGCCGCCGAGGCGACGCGTGCGGTCGAGGAGGGGTTCGACTGCCTGAAGCTGAAGGTCGGCGCCCGCGACGTCGACGCCGACGTCGAGCGCCTCCGCGCGGTCCGCGACGCGG